>JALWEA010000607.1 GCA_027039465.1 Calditrichia bacterium
CCTTTTAACCACACCTTTGGCTAATTTGGGATCTTCCACCTGCTCGCAAATGGCCACGCGCATGCCCGCACCCAAAAGCTTAGGTAAGTAGTTGTCCAACGCGTGGTACGGGAATCCCGCCAAAGGCACATCGCCCGTTTTCCCGTGGGAACGCTTTGTTAAGGCAATGCCTAAAGTACGCGCCAATGTCTTGGCGTCTTCGTAAAACGTTTCGTAGAAATCTCCCATGCGGTAGAGCAACAGAACATCTTTGTATTCGGACTTTATCTTAAGGTATTGCTCCATTAAGGGAGTTGTATTCGACTTTGTTTTCTTCTTGGCCATGATAACGATTAAATTTTTATGGGTATGATGGGTAAGCTAAAATAGAACGTGCTGCCTTTTCCGGGCTCACTTTCCAGCCATACACGTCCTTTGTGCAAGGTAATGATTTCTTTGCTGATGGCCAGCCCAAGTCCCGTACCTTTTAAGGAAGCATCTTTACCGGCCTCGGTTTGTTCGTATTTACTGAATACCTTGTCCTGTTCTTCCTTGGGAATGCCCACTCCGGTATCTTTCACGGCCACGTGCACGGCCATTAGTTCCTCGTCCGTCAATTCATTCTTTTCTTTAACCAAACGACTGCTTATGATGACTTTTCCGCCCGGATCCGTAAACTTCAGTGCATTACTCAAATAATTGTTTAACACCTGCTCAATACGCATCCGATCAAATTGCATAAATGAGATTTTATCATCCAAGTCCAATTCCATACTAATGTTTTTCTTTTTAGCCAAAACCTGATAGTGCTTAAACACCGTTTCGATCAAAGCGTTAATGGAATGAATTTCAATATTCAATTCGAAACGCCCGGCTTCCAATTTGGAAGCAATCATGAAATTATCGATTAATTTGAGCACCTTGTCCACATTTTCCTTGGCAATGGTCAAAAGCTCCGCCTGCTCTTCGGACACGTTCCCCACCACCTGATTCCGCACAATATCAATATAGCCCTGAATGATATTCAACGGAGAACGCAAATCGTGAACAATCATGGAATTGAAATCCGCTTTCAATTGTTCCAAACGGCGCTGCGGCCGCAGATCTGACAAAACGCCGATAAAACCGGCTTTTTTAACGTTCTCGTAATAAGGCGTCAAATAGATTTTAAACGGAATATATTCGTTGGTATTGCTCATCAATTCGATTTCCAAACCTTCTCTGGAAAGTTTTTCCAATTCCTGGTGCGGAATATCGTTTTGCGACAGCTTTAAGATATGATTTTCCAATTCGCCGCGCGTCTTCAACGAACAAAGTTCGTAAAAACTGTGATTGAGCAAAGCCTCGCGGTTTTTGTATTCCAACAAAGAGGTTAAGCTTTGATTGGCGTAAATGATATTGCCCTTGAAATCACACGTCACCAAACCCATGGTCATGGTTTCGGCCAATAAGCGGTATTTCTCTTCGGAATTCTTTAAATCCTGATACAGTTTGGCGTTTTCAAGCACTACCGCGGCCTGATTAGCAAAGTATTCCAAACTGCGTACTTTTTCTTCCGAAGGACGAACGCGATCGACGGGATCATTAACGGCGATATATCCCAACTCCCGCCCGCGGCTGCGAATGGGCACCAACAGCCAATCATCATCGTTCCATTCACGGCCCAACGAAAGCTGGAATTGCAACTGATCTTCGGGCGTAATGCGTTCTTTGCTTAAAACATTATCGAAAAAATAAGAATGACTTATTTTAAAAGACAAATCGGCCAGCGAATGGAAGAGCGATTTTTTGTATTTGGAACGAAGCCGTTTGTAAGTTGCGGAAGTTAGCCCGTAATAACAGACATTTTTAATGCTGCCGGTGTAAGGGTCGATGCGATCCAGAATGACGATATTCCAGCCTAATGTGCGGCGAATGGCCGTAGCGATTTTATCAAGCAATTCCGTTATGTCATTCTCCAAAGTCAGCTCTTTGCCCAGCTCGAAAATGCGATCCAATTGCTTAAGGGTTTTTTGAGCCTGTTTTACCACGCGGCTTTCTTCAAGAATATCCGTCGCTTTGGAAATTAACCGTTCGGCTTCCATGATGCGTTCGCTGGAAAAAACATGGCCTTCGTTTTGCGAAGCCACAACCATCAGGCCCTTCTTCTCCGTACCGATGCGAATATTAAAGATCACCCCCACTTTAATATCTTTATGGGTCAAAGCTAAAATCTTTTGCACATCGGCGGCGTCATCCTGCGAAAAATCCAACACAATGCTGGTAATGTCCGATTCCAAAAATTTTTCCAGCGTAGGATAATCTTTTAATAACAAGACCGGCGGCTTTTCTTTTTCAAACAAGGTACTGTCGCCGTTGGATTGGAAATAATATTGCGGATAAAGAAAACGGAAACCTTCGTGAAAATTAAAATAAATACTAACGTCGCCGTTCAGATATTCCAGCAATTGTTCGTTTAAATGTTTGGCAATTTTGTCTTCATTCATGCGTTTAAATAAATAGCGCACTTCGGTGGTATCATCGGAACGCTCCGCAGGACGAGTTGCCGAAGATTCCTTAACCAATTCCGCGATGCGATTTTCCAACGTATTGAAGACAAAAAGCAATTCGTTAAAACGGTCGCGCGGAAATTGAAAATCACTCTGACGAAAGCCCATTAAAACCAAACCTCGAATATTGGGTTTGATTTTTAACGGAAACTGATAATAGGTTTGAGCATGCAGGCCGATGGTTTTCAGAAATTCCAGAACATACGTGTCGCTCAATAAATCCGGTTCGATTTTGGGATGATTCAAAAAATATTGCTGCCAAAAGGGTAATTCCAAAATCTCGTCTTTAATTTTATTGCGGATTCTGCTCTTGGAAAGAACGCTGCTGAACAAATATTCTTTTTTCCTGGCATCGTAAATAAAGTGAATCAAATAATCCGGTTCAACAACGGAGTGCACAAAATCATTAACGGTTTCGCCCAAATGAACCAAATCTTTTTGGCGCAAAATATTGTGCTGCAATTCAACGATTTTCTGCAAATCCCACATTTTACGTTCGTAAGTAAGAATACGATCGCGCTGCTCCAGCAAAATCATTATCTTGATTTTCAGCTCGCTGAAGTTCGGCGTCAAATCAATCGTATCGTCGATGCCCAATTGTTTGATTTCCAAACGTTCGAACAATTCGATATCGGGAATCATTACGATTATTGGAATGAGCGCCCCTTGCTTGCTGGATTTGATTTTACGAATTAATTCTTTGGACGGAGCCGTGAGCGAAGTGCCCCATAAAATCAAATCCGGCTTCATGCTACGCGTTAAATGCAATACTTCCTGCATATTGGGCGCGACGATCACCGAAAAGCCGATGTCGCGTAAATAACGGGCCAATCTTTCCTGAATGACATTGTTGCGATGGATGAGTAGTATTTTTTTACGTTCGTTCATTGCACTCCGACCTAAATATAATGCATACGGAAACAAATCCGGAATTTCGTTAACGTGCGCGAGAACAGATATTCTTTAACGAAATCCGCTTACCGAAAAATCAACATTGTCCTGGGATTTAAAGCATTTTTTGATGCCTTACCAAACAATGAATTCCTTAATTTGCCAAGGATTATGTTATTTTATTCTTTGCCTGATTTTTTTCAAAAATCAAGGCCATGCCTTCCAAACTCAGGTAAGGATCTACCGTATCGATGCAAGTGGTATGCTCGATGATTTTTTGAGCCAACCCTCCGGTGGCCACAACCTTACTTTCCGCACCCAATTCCTGCTTGATCTTATCAACCAGACCTTCGATTAAAAAAACGGTTCCCCAAAAAATACCGCTTTGAATACTCTCTTCCGTTGTCTGCCCGATAAAATTTTTAGGGAATGAAAATCCCACTCTCGGCAATTTGGCGGCTTTTAAATGCAACGATTCAATGGAAGTAATAATGCCCGGCGCAATGACTCCGCCCAAATAATCACCGTTCGCATCAATGCAATCGATGGTGGTCGCCGTGCCAAAATCGATGATTAGCAAAGGCACGCCGTATTTTTGCTTACCGGCTACCGCATTGCACAAACGATCGGCGCCAACCGAAGCCGGATTTTTGTACTTTACCTGCATACCCAAATCAAGGCTGGCATCAACCACCAAAGGCTCTTTCTTAAAATAACGTCGACTTAAATACTGGTAAATTTCCGTTAAATCGGGCACCACGGACGAAATACAGATTCCGCGCACATCGTCAAATTTCAAATTTTCCATGGAAAAAAAATATTGCAGCAATACGCCCAATTCGTCTTCGGTTCGAATACGTTCGGAAGTAATACGCCAATGATTAACCAATTTGGAACCATTAAAACAACCGACAACCGTGTGCGTATTTCCGATATCAAAGGTCAGTAGCATGTTCACCCTTTTTTATTTCGCCGGCAATCAAAGCTTTACGCACCCCTTGTTGATCTTCGTAAATCAAATAACCGGATTCATTCACGTCTTTGATCACCCCTTGCTCTTCACCGAAAGGCGTGCTGATCAAAACTTTTTGCCCAATCTGATTACAGTGTGATTTCCATTCATCCACAACTTTATGGTAAAAATTACGTTCAAAGCGTTCATAGTCCTTTTCAAACTGACGCAGAAAAATCGTTAAAAATTCCTCGCGATCAATAGGCTGTCCGACATGCTGGCGCAAAGAAATCGCCATGTCGCGTATGGCAGGATCCATCTCATCTTCGGTTTCATTCAAATTAATGCCTATTCCCAAAACCATGGCAACAATCTTTTTGTCGCGTAAAATCGATTCCGCCAAAATGCCGCTTAATTTTCGTCCGTTAATTAATAAATCGTTGGGCCATTTAAAGGAAATATCAACCGGCGGCAAATTATGATTTTCCAAATATTGTTTGATGGTTTCGGCCAAAATAATGGCGGCGGCCAAAACGATTTTCTTGGAATAATCGATTTCCAGTTCCGGCTTTAGTAAAATACTGAATAAAAGATTTTTACCGGCAGAAGAATGCCATTTGCGTTCTTTGCGCCCTCGACCGGCCGTTTGGAAATCCGCCTGCACAACCGTACCTTCCGGTGCGCCGTCGCGCGCCAAGCTTAGCAAGTATGAATTTGTCGAGTCAATAACCTGAAAGCAATAGAGCGTCCGACCGAAAATGGAAGTTTGCAAATTTATTCTGACTTTATCGCAATCCAACATATTTTTCTAACCTAAGTAAAATAATTAAATTCGTTCGCCCTTAATTTTACGAATAAGCTTCTTCCTTGAAGAGTTAAAAAAAGTAACAAATTTAATTACCAAAATCCAGTTTTTAAGTAATAAGATGAATTATGGGAACGGATGGGAAATTTTGAGGCCATCATGCGGTGGTCTGGCATTGCGAGGTCAGGATTAATTGGGAATTAGGAACTGGAAACTGGTACGGCAATCGTGTCTCGATACGATCCCGCTGGCGCGGTCTCTACTCGACAACCGGTTGCCTTTGACCGCGTCCGGTTCCCGAGTAGCCCCGAGAATCGGGACGTATCGAGGGACGGACGCGCCACTATCAGGTCAATGTTAAAATGAAATGACGAGGAATTCCTTGTTCGTCAGATTTAACGCGCTTGCAAATCCTTTTTTCAACCCATCCCCGGCCCTTCCCTGCGACGCGCAGGGAAGGGTGCCACCTTAAGAGTAGTCATTTGGTTCATAGTTGAATTGAAGTAATTTTGTGCCTAATGATGTGCATGATAGTGACAGAATGCCGAGTAACTGCAACGGCACGAAGAATCCCTTATATCCGTTGCCTCTTTGGAGAGGGAATCGCCGCGTCGCTCGCTCCTTCTATTTTGGTATGTGGTGGTCTGTCATTCTTACCCGCCTGAGGCGGGGAAAAATCCCTAACTTTATTCATGGCCGCCGCTGCTTTGGAAGGGATTGCTTCACTCTCCCGTTCGCGGGCTCGCGGGATCGTTCGCAATGACAATTCTTTTCGAATAACGATTTCCCGATTCAACCATTTGGCCATTCAACAATTCAACTAACATCCGATTAACGAATACACGAATAACGAATAACGCTTTCCCTCTTAACCATTAACCATTTCCCAGCTCCTAACATCCCGGTCAACATTCAAGCACCTCACCTTCAGGCAAGAATCTGTTTGGCGATGGTTGCCAATTGCATGTTAGACGTACCCTCGTAAATCGTGCCTATTTTTGCATCCCGGAAATACTTTTCCACCGGATATTCTTTGGTAAACCCGTAACCACCAAACAAATCGATTGCCAACGAGGTAATGCGCTGAGCTACCTGGGAAGAAAAATATTTGGCCATGGCTGCTTCTTTGATGAATTTTTGACCGGCCATTTTAAGATGCGCGGCGTTGTAAACCATTAAACGCGCCGCTTCCAGTTCCGTTGCCGCTTCGGCCAATTGGAATTGAACGCCTTGAAATTTGGCAATGGGTTTACCGAATTGTTCCCGCTCATTTACATATTTCAGGGCAGCATCCAGGGCCCCTTCAGCCAGCCCAACCATCTGTGCCCCAATACCGATCCGGCCTTCGTTTAAGGTTTCGATGGCCACTTTGTAACCTTTACCAATCTCGCCCAAAACATTTTCTTTGGGAACCTTGCATCCGTCCAAAATCAATTCGCAGGTGGAAGAAGCACGAATGCCCAATTTGTCTTCTTTTTTACCAACGGAAAATCCTTCAAAAC
>JALWEA010000608.1 GCA_027039465.1 Calditrichia bacterium
ATTTAATTCTTCAATTTCATCATTTAATTTTTTAATTTTTTCTTTATCATAATTTCTTAACTCTTTCAATTCGTCAATTCTTTGTTCAAGTTGTTTCTTTTCCTTGTTAAATTGTGATTTTATCTCATCTCTTAATATTTCAAAACGTTTCTGATGTTTTTTTTCTGAAAGGTAATTATAAGCTTTTTGATATGAAGGCAGTATTTCATAAAAAAAAGTCAGAAATTTAGCATATTTTGATCGGTCTTCTGTTAAATCTATTGGATTATCTGTGTATTTTTTTAAAAATAATAAAAAATCACGTTTCTCGCGTTCTCTAATTATTTCATTTTTAATTAATCGTTTTAAGGCCTTGTCAACAACCGTATTGATTTCTTGTTTAGCATCTTTTTCAATATAGCTTTTATAAGTCTCAAGAGATACATTTGCAACTATATTTATTATAAATGCTGATAAAGGTTCAGGTATCATGAATTTTATCCGTAATAAATTTTAAAATTACTATTCTTATGACTGACGAATTATGAGTAAGTTTTATTGTCCTAATCCGCCCAAATTAGTGGTATGAAAACAATTGATTATAATTTTCTTTTACGGCTAATATAAAACTTCTGACAATAATTTACAATTTAGATTATTGCTCTTAGCGTATAACAATAAAATTTCAGGCGTTTTATTCCTTAGCTGTCTGTGTAATTTCGTTGCTAAAAAGAAATTACCACAATGTGAAAAGCAGGATATTCCAAGCCCTGATGCGAAATAAGTAGAAATGAAAATCAGTGAACAAACCAATTCCCAGTTCCCAGTTCCCAGTTCCCAATTTTCAGTACCGAGCAATGATTTAACAAATAAAGAATGAAACCCTCTAAACAACCGCTGTTACTATGAAGGACAAAAAAATTCATCAAACCGAACTTTTTAAAATCAAATGCGTTTAATTTTGTCTTTTAATTGACAGGATGATAGTCAGAACGATTTGATTTAAAACGCTCATTCATTTAAATTCAGAAATTTATTAGGAGCAGCATTTCTGTTTAATAAGATTAATTTTTGGAGGAGAATGTGGTTATGTTTAAGAAAAGCGCCTTGTTAAGTTTGATTATTATTTCCCTGCTGGCGATGGCTTGTTCGAAGAAACTTTCCGAAGAACAATATTATGAGAAGGCCAAAGAAGCCTACTCCAAACATCAAATCAATCAAGCCCTTGATTACTACAAAAAATTATTAGCCGAATATCCCAACGGTCACCGTGCGCCGGAATCGTTGTTCATGCTGGGCTTTATTAATGCCAACGATTTGAAGAAATACGACGAAGCAAGAAAATACTACACGGAATTCATCAAAAAATATCCCAAACACGAATTGGCCGATGATGCCCAATACGAACTCAAAACCATGGGCAAAGATCTCAATCAATTACCATTCTTAAAAGATACCACCAATACGGACAAAAAAACGGTATCGGCCAGAAAATAGCCAAAATTCCCATAATAATTCGCGAACTTTTAAACACTAATACAAACGGGTGAAGTACGTCCGATGGTGCGGACGTCGCCATTCGGTTTTGCTGTCAAAGGCAAATGATAAAAGGAAGAATACGATGAAGCGCTTCATAACAGCTTTGGGATTAAGCTTTGTTTTGCTGGCCGTTGGCCTGGCACAACCTGCGGCCGACGACTCCTTAAATTCGGAAATACAATTACGAACTTATTTGGCTAAGGATGCCGTGCCGTTAAACAAAGAAGTCGTTTATTATGTGGAATTGTCCTGGCAGGGCACGCTTAATCGCTATCACATTCTTAAAATCAGTGATCCGGTGCTAACCAATTTGAAGTTGCGGGGCAGCGGATCGTCCAACCGCTTTTACATTGACAAAAACGGAAAACCGCGTTCCGTTAAAAAAATCACCTTCTATTTTACGCCGCTGGAAATGGGCATGGCTTATGTTGACGGCATTACCATTAAGTACGAAGACACGGTCAGTAAACAAACCGGACGCCTGCTTTCCGAGCGCCTTCCGGTCAAGATTACCGAGCCTGTTGATCAGTCCAGTAAAGGGCTTGATTTGGGCAAGTTATTGGTGATCGGTTTGGTGCTTTTGTTTTTGTTTGTCGTTTTGTTTTCACTGGCGCGCTATTTCCAAAAGCGAAAAGAAACGAACGAAGAGGAAGAAGCGCAATTAACGCCGGAAGAATCGTTTTTGAAAAATTTAAAGGAAAATATCCGGCTGAACGGTGAGCTGCCCGAGAAAAATTTTGAAAATTTGCAGCATCTTTTTAATCAATATTTGAAGGAACGATTCGGTCTGCCGATCGGCAGTGAATTTCATGAAATCAAAGTGGTCCTGGATGCCCATGGGATCAATGATAATTTAATCCGAAAATTGGAAGATTTTTTCAAACGGGGCGAGTTGGTGAAATTTGCCGGCGAACCGGTCAGCGAAAGCGAATTGCACATTTTTATGGATACCGTGGAACTTATTTTAACGGAAATGAATAAAAGGAATAATTCCGGCCAACAGGCTTAAAAATATGGTATCTTCAGGTCGTTTGTTCTTTGAATTTTTTTGACACGAGATACCGCAGAATATGTTTTGCATTCGGAAGCGCAATATTGAATAGGAGGAACGATGCATCCCGATATTAAAGCGATTAATGAAAAAATTGCTCAGGAGAGCGCCTTTGTCGAAAAAATTCTAACGGAAGTCAATAAGGTGATTGTCGGTCAAACCTACATGATCGAACGCCTTTTAATCGGCTTGCTTTCCAACGGACACATTTTGTTGGAGGGCGTGCCCGGTTTGGCTAAAACACTCACCGTCAAAACCCTTTCCCAAACCATCCGAACCAAATTTCAGCGCATTCAATTTACACCGGATTTACTTCCGGCCGATTTAATCGGTACCTTAATTTACAATCAAAAAGACGGCCAATTTACCACCAAGAAAGGCCCTATTTTCAGTAACCTGATTCTGGCTGATGAAATCAACCGTTCTCCGGCCAAAGTGCAAAGCGCGTTGCTGGAAGCCATGCAGGAACGGCAGGTAACCATCGGTGAAAATACGTTTCCGTTGGAAGACCCGTTTTTGGTTTTGGCCACCCAAAATCCCATTGAACAGGAAGGAACCTATCCCTTGCCCGAAGCGCAGGTGGATCGTTTTATGCTTAAACTGAGCGTGGGCTATCCGTCAAAGGAAGAAGAGCTGGAAATCATTCGTCGGCAAACCCGCAAGGAAATAGCGGAGCCGCAGGGAGTTATTTCGCCCAAGGAATTGATACGCGCCCGCGAAGTGGTTAAAGAAGTGTACGTGGATGAAAAGATCGAGCGTTACGTGGTGGATATTGTTTTTGCCACCCGCAATCCCGAAGAATACGGTTTGGAAGAATTGAAAGGGCTGATTAACTACGGCGCCAGCCCAAGAGCATCGATTTATTTAACGCAAGCTTCAAAAGCCCATGCCTTTTTACGCGGCCGCGGCTACGTAACGCCGGAAGACGTTCGCGCCATCGGTATGGACGTGTTGCGTCACCGTGTGATTCTTTCTTACGAAGCCGAAGCCGAGGAAATGACCAGCGAAGATGTGATTCGTAAAGTGCTGAATCGTGTGGAAGTGCCGTAAAAAAGTTGGCTGGTTGTCACCCCCTATTGTCCCCCTCGCAGGGGGACGCAAAATGGTTTGAGGATACTGTCCGATGTCAAAGAGAATTAGCTAAACGGGCGGAACAGTTAATACTGCAGAACAATGACAGATTTGGCAGCTTGTTACTATGCGCATAATACGTGGTGTCAGTGAAGGTTTTACGCACCGCAACGACAATTGCGCAAAGGAGTTTACAAATAACTCTTAACCCTTAACTCTTAACGGAAAAAAATGAATCAGGGCAATCGTAGAAAATGAATCAAATAATTTTAATCGCTTTGGGAATCGGGTTTCTGCTGGTAATTGCGGCCATTGTCTGGTACTTCCGGCATTTGCGCGAATTGGAACGCAGCACAAAGCAGATGGTT
The DNA here is from genome assembly GCA_027039465.1 of Calditrichia bacterium. Lineage (GTDB taxonomy): Bacteria > Calditrichota > Calditrichia > Calditrichales > Calditrichaceae > Caldithrix. The sequence goes on from JALWEA010000608.1 coordinate 4,009, forward strand.
GAGTCCAGAGAAGAGCAGGCCCTGCCCAAAGAATTGCTGAAAAAAGTCAAACAGATTGAAATTAACACCCGTAACGTGGTAAACGAAGTTTTTTCGGGCGAATACCATTCGGTTTTTAAAGGCCGCGGTATGGAGTTTGCCGAAGTGCGCGAATATCAGCCTGGCGACGATGTGCGGCTGATCGATTGGAACGTTTCGGCGCGCATGGGGCATCCCTACGTTAAAATTTTTGAAGAAGAGCGCGAGTTAACGGTTATGCTGATGGTGGATGTGAGTTCCAGCGGCAACTTCGGAACGGCGCAGCAGTTTAAAAGGGAAGTGGCGGCCGAGCTTTCGGCGGTGTTGGCCTTTTCCGCTATTAAAAACAACGATAAAGTGGGGCTGATTATTTTTTCGGATCGAATCGAGAAATTTATCCCGCCGCGCAAAGGACGTACCCACGTTCTTAGGGTCATTCGTGAGATTTTGTTTTACAAACCGCGCGAAGCCACCACCAACATCGGAGAAGCGCTCGAATTTTTGAGTCGGGTGATTAAACGGAAGAGCACCGCCTTTTTAATTTCCGACTTTTTGGCGGAAGACTTCAAACAACCTTTGCAAATTGCCAACAAAAAGCACGATATCATTGCCGTTAGTATTACGGATCCCAGAGAGATTTCTTTGCCCGAAGCGGGCATGATCGAATTGGAAGACGCGGAAACCGGAGAGACGGTGGTTATCGATACGACCAGCGCCCAAATTCGCGACGAATTTCATTTAAAAGCCATGGAGCAGCAAAATAAATTAAAGAGTTTGTTCCAATCCATTGGCGTTGATCATATTAACATTTTGACCAATCAGTCGTACGTGGAACCGGTAAACAAGTTTTTTAAGATGCGTGCGCGCAGGATGGCGCTTTAAGCAGGAAAAAGGGAAAAAGAAAAAAGACAAATGACAAATGACAAAAAAAAGGACAAGGGAGTTTGTGAATACAATGCGTCGCGTCGTTGTTTTATTAATTCTTGCAGCAGGATTAATCACGGTTGGTTGTCAGCAGAGCCGTAAACCGGCGGTCAGTGAAAAGGCCTGTCTGGATTTGGCCAATGCCTACTACACCAACGGTCTGTATCAGGCGGCAGTCAATCAGTATTTGCAGTATCTGCACGATTACCCGTTAAAGCCCGAGCGTCAGGCCAATACTTATTACACGATCGCCAATGTGTATTTTAATCGTTTGAACGATTACCAAAAAGCATTGGAATATTATTTCAAAGTAAAATATCTGTTTCCGCAAAGTCCGCTGCAAAAGGATGTCAGCCAAAAAATCGTGGCCTGTCTGGAACGTCTGGATCGTTCGCAGGATGCGGTGCGCGTCATGGAAAAGGAAGCTGCGTTGGACACCAGTGAAATTCACAAAAGCAGGCCGGGAGCGGTTTTGGCCACCATTGGCAAACGCAAGATAACACAGGGCGATCTGGATTTTGAAATCCAAAAACTGCCGCCCTATTTGCAGGCACAATTTAAGTCCAAAGAAAAAAAGAAAGAATTATTGCAGCAATTGGTTTTGCAGGATTTGCTGTACGAATCGGCCAAACGCAAAGGGCTGGCCAAAGACAAAGATGTGATCGAAGGGGTGTTTGAAGCAAAGAAGGCGTTAATGGCCAACAAATTATTGCAGCAGGAATTGAAAGACAAGGTGAAGATCGATCCCGAAGAAGTACAGTTGTATTACAAAGCCAATAAAGATAAATATGCGGAAAGAGACAGAAACGGCAAAATTGTGCGCTACAAAACCTTTGCCGAAGTGCAGCAGCAAGTGGCGCAGGATTTATTAGCCGAAAAGCAGCAAAAGGCCTATCAGGAGCTGGCCGATCGGTTAATGAAAGCGGAAGATGTTAAAATTTACGATCAACGGATTCAATAATGAAAAACGGATTTTCGAAAACTTTGGGTGTTTGGGTTGTTTTACTGTTTTTGGTGAGCTTTGTACGCGCCGAACAAAAGCCGTTAATTGAAGTAAAAGCGCAGGTGGACACGGCTACCATTACTATCGGCGATCACATTACCTATTCCATCATCATTGATCGGCGTAAAGACGTGCGCATTATTCAGCCGGGGCCTGGACTTAATTTAGGCATGTTCGAAATCAAATCGTACAACTTTCACAAACCCGTTAAAAAGGGCGATCGTATTATCGAGCGTTACGATTACGTGATCTCCGTTTACGATACCGGGCGCTACCAAATTCCGGCCTATCCGCTGGCTTACTTTCTCTCGGATACCGCCAGCAAACCCAACATCATCGAGGCACCGGCCATTACCATTTACGTAAAGAGTTTGCTCAAAGGCGAAAGCAAACATCATTTGAAAGACATCAAACCGCCGTTGAATATTCCCTTTAATTATCGCTTTTGGATTCGAATCGGTGTGCTGATCGTTTTGGTTTTGGCCCTGATTTATCTGATCTACCTGGCCTGGAAGCGCAAGCAGGAGCGGGGCTACGTGTTCACGCCACCACCTCCGCCGCCGCCTGCGCATGAAGTCGCCCTGAAAGCTTTAAATGAATTGTATGCCGGTGATTTGCTGGAAAAGCAGCATTACAAGGAATTTTTCAGCCGTTTGTCCGAAATCGTTCGCGCCTATCTGGAAGGCCGGTATTACATGCAGGCGCTGGAACAAACCACCGG
>JALWEA010000609.1 GCA_027039465.1 Calditrichia bacterium
GATGATCACCGTCTTCCGGCAAATTTCGCGCTACAAAATTCAGAGCTTTGGTAGGTACGTTAAACTGCTTCGTAAAATCCGGACTTGAAAAATTCTTATTAATAATGCGAACCAATCGATGCCCGTCCGTGGCCACCATGCGAAATTCATTTTCGAAAATTTGACAAAGAACGCCGCCCAATGCCGAGCGGACGTTTTCAACCGAACAGGCAAAAATCGTTTTTTCGATCATGTGCTTAAACTTGGCATTCGGTAATGAAATACTCTGCTCGGTTTCCACAATGGGAATCGAAGGAAATTCGGTGCGCGGTTGACCGGAAAGTTTGTATTCGCCGGAATCCGTTTTAATGGTTACACGCAAATTAACATCAACGCTAAAATGCAAGTCAATGTCCGGCATCTCTCTTAAAATATCCAACAGAAGTTTTCCCTGGATAGCGATCGCACCTTCAATTTCGGTTTTCGCTTCCGCCCATGAAATTTGAGCGATATCAAGATCGGTAGCAATGATCCGCAGTTGATTGTCCTCTGCAATCAATAAAACACTGTACAAAATTTCCTGAGTTGTTTTTGCCGGAATGACATTAACCACTCTTTGTAAGGTTTTTAAAAATTCGGATCGGGCAATTGTAAATTCCATTGTACCTCCAAAATTTTATAAATATAAAATTTACATAAATAGAACGAATATAGCAAGGTAACCGGCCTGAGTCGTGAATTAAGATCCTTCCTTTTCTTAACTGTCTTTATTTCGGATTTGATTTTTTACAAGGCGACGTGTCGATGCCAAGAAGACTGCAATAAACTCATTGGATTCTCTTACTGATTTATGGTGGCATGTGCGTTCCTCGATATAATTCTGCATTTCATCATAGAATATTCAATCGAAGTAAAAAAATCTTATTCTCTACTTATTACTTATTTTACTTATTAAATAATAAACATAGTTGTAGTAGGGATTGTGGATATGTGGATAACTATCTTAAATTGTTAAAAAATCAATAAGATAATTTTCGGAAGTTTTCAATAATCTTGTTTCCGAAAAATATAATTTTTCCTGTCTTTGGTAAAGGATGTGCATTTCTCCGAATTAGTAAAGAATTTATCAACAAAGATTTCAACAATTCCGTTTTGCGCATAATTATTTAAAAACAAGATAATTAAATAATGGAACAAAAAATGTTTTCCACAATTGAATTTTGAGCTGTTAAAATTTCGGTGAAAAAATTTTTTATGAAAATTTGCTTTTACTATTGAAGAATAAATAAATTAAAAGTTTTAAAAATTGAAAAATATTTAAGGAGGTTTTTAATATGAAACGAACTTTTCAACCCAGTAATCGCAAACGTCGTAATAAACACGGATTTCGTTCGCGCATGAAGACGCATGCCGGTCGAATCGTTCTTGCCAGGAGAAGAAAAAAAGGTAGAAAAAGATTAACCGTAAGTGATGAATTTATCAAAACGGCTTAATATTGTATCTGTCAGTGATTCCAAAGAAATCAAATATATTTTGGATCACAGTAAAAAAATCTATTTCAAATACGGAATCGTTTTTTTAAACAAAGATTCCGATACCAAAGAGAGATTAAGATTCGCTGTTTTGGTGAAAAAACATTGTGGTAATGCTGTTCGAAGAAATTACATAAAACGGATAAGCAGAAATTTTGTTGTAAGGAATATCACTCTGTTTAAACCATACAACAGGGTGATATTTTTATTTTTGTCAAAAGAAAAATTTAAATACAAAGATTTGGAAGAACAATTATTAAAGGCATTGAGAAATGAAAAAGCTTCTTTTGCTGATGATTCAGTTTTATAGGAAATTCATTTCGCCGCTCAAACCGCCCACATGCCGCTTTTATCCCACGTGCTCGGAATATGCTTACGAATCCATTAAAAAGCATGGAGTGGTCAAAGGCGGATGGTATTCAATTGTACGCGTCAGTAAATGTCATCCCTATCATCCCGGCGGTTATGATCCTGTTAAATAATTTGGAAGGTATTTAAGAATATGGATAAAAAATCAATCATTGCATTGATCTTAATAGGCCTTATTATCATTTTGTGGCCCTACTACCAGCAAATGATTTCACCTCCTCCGGCTAAAAAGCCGATGACGCAAACGCTTGCCAAAAAAGACACAACCAAGGAAGCGGTGCAGACGAAGAAGAAAGTTGCGGAAAAAACGGTTACGCCTGTTAAGGAAGCAAAAACGGCGGAAACATCACAACCCGTTGTCGCTCAAAAGCAGGAAAATCCGGTACCTTCCGAAGTGATGGCAAACATTCAACAGGCCGATTCCGAAAAAGATTACATTATCGATACCGATGTCATTCATGCGGTTATTTCCAACAAGGGCGGTGGAAGCCTGAAAGAATTTACTTTAAAAAAATACGAAACTTATGATTCTTCGTATGTGAATTTTATTAGTCGGCAATTAAAGAATAATGAATTTTTTGCTTTTATTGATCGTTCGGGTCGTACCGTTAATACCAAGGATTTTTTGTTTAAGACCGATGTTGCTCCTGGGCAAAAAGAATTAGGTAAAGATCAAAGTTTCGCAATTGATTTTTATATTTATTACGAAGGCTCCAAAATCACCAAAAGATTAACTTTTTATGGAGATCGCTATCATTTTGATGTTCAAGTGGTATTTGAAAATCCCGAAAAAATTTTATTGAACAATCAATTTCAGATCGGCTGGTACAACGGCATGCCCTTAACCGAACCATCTCTTAGAGAGGACAATAGCTATTCGAAAGCCTATGTTTATATGGCCGGTGATTTGGAAGATTATTCCATTGATAAAGAAGGGGTTCAAAAGCCGGTGAATTTTACGGGTTCCGCTTCGTGGCTGGCCATTAAGACAAAATATTTTTTAACCAGCGTTATAAATCAGGATAAAGCCAATAATATTGACGGTGTGATTTTAGGTGGCAAAGGGCAAAAAATTAAAAAGATTGTACACGGATTGTATGATGTTGTTTACAATGTCCGCTATAACCAAAACGGAACAAACACCTTTCGTTATTATTTAGGTCCGTTGGACTATTTTGAGCTTAAAAAATACGGTAATGACTTACAAAAGCTTGTCTTGAATAACGGGTGGTACGAACGGAGTCTGCGCTTCTTTAGTATTCCGATTTTGTACATTTTGATGTTCTTAAATAAATTTATTCCTAATTACGGTATCGTCATTATTTTGTTTTCCATTCTTATTAAACTCGTCTTGTACCCGTTAACGAAAAAGAGCTATCAGTCCATGCGGGAAATGCAGAAGATCCAACCGCTAATGACAGAGTTGCGAGCTAAATACAAAAACGATCCGCAGCGCTTAAACAAAGAAATGATGAAACTGTACAAGGAATACGGTGTAAATCCCATGGGCGGATGTTTGCCCATGCTTTTGCAAATGCCGTTATTATTTGCCTTGTACGTCGTATTCCGTTCAACCATTCAGTTGCGCGGGGCGGTTTTTATTCCGGGTTGGATTAATGATTTGAGTCGTCCGGAAGGTCTGTTTCATTTACCGTTTTCGTTACCTTTCTACGGAAATGAATTCAACTTGCTGCCGGTTTTAATGGCCATTACCATGATTTTTCAATCAAAGATGACCACGCAAGATCCGAAGCAGAAGACAATGATTTACATTATGCCTATTTTCATGTTGTTGATTTTTAACCCGTTGTCTTCCGGATTGAACCTGTATTACACCATGTTCAATATTTTAACGATTATTCAACAGCTTTATATTAATCGTGGTCTTGGAGATAGTCCTCAACCGGCTTTGGCTACCGCTTCCGGCAAAAAGAAGAAAAAATAAAATCACCTTAACGAGGTTTCAATGAAAGGTGATTTATTAAGCAATGACACCATCATCGCACCGATTACGTCTTTAAACGGGGGTAGTGTTCATCTTATTCGCATCAGCGGAGAGAATGCTATCCCTTTTACCAATCGATTCTTTTCCAAAGATATTTTAAAAAGCAGCGGCAATCGTTTTTTTTACGGACAGTTAGTCAACGAACAGAACAAACATATTGACAATGTGGTTGTTTTTGTTTATCGTAAACCTCACTCGTACACGGGTGAAGATGTGGTTGAAATAAGCTGCCATGCTAATATTATTATTACGGAAAAAATTCTGGAATTATTCTTACGACAGGGATGCCGGTATGCAGAGCCAGGAGAATTTACCAAGCGGGCTTTTTTAAACGGAAGAATGGATTTGGTTCAGGCCGAATCCGTAGCTGCGCTGATAGCCGCCAAGTCGGATCAGGCGCTTGAGAACGCTCTGAATCAACTTGATGGAAAGTTTTCCGAAGAGTTAAAGAAGATTCGCAAAAATATTATCGATAGTCTTTCGCTACTGGAACTCAATTTGGATTTTGCGGAAGAAGACATTGAAATCATTAACGATCGGGAGATTCTAAAACTATTAAATCAAACGGAAAGAAAAATTTCCGAATTTTTAAAAAGCTACAATCAGGGCAAACTGCTTCAGAACGGCGTAAAAGTCTTAATCACCGGTAAACCCAATGTGGGTAAATCGAGTTTAATGAACGCCCTGTTGGAAAAGGATCGGGTGTTGGTTTCCGAAATTCCCGGCACCACGCGAGATGTTATTCACGATGAAATTTTTCTTGATAATATTTTGGTAAAATTTTTGGACACCGCCGGAATTCGTTATTCCGGTGACCATTTGGAGCAGGAGGGCGTTAAGCGCGCGAAAAAGCTCTATCGGGAAGCGGATATTATTTTGATGGTTTTTGATCTTTCGCAACCGTTCAGCGAAGAAGATTTCGATTTGTTGAAATTGGCAAAAAAATACGCCCAAAAGACGATCTTGGTCGGAAATAAAATCGATTTAGGCAAGAACCTGACCAATAAAAAATTCTTCGAAGAAAATGAACAGTTAATTGAAATTTCGGCTAAAAAGAAAAAAAACATTGCTCAAATCAAAAAAGCGATTAAAGATAAAATTCATTATTCGGGAACAAACGAACTTTTTTTGAATAATGAACGTCAATACAAAAAGTTAAAAGAAATTCGCAAAGCAATCGGAAGCGCGCGCAAGGCGCTTAAGAACAATTTGGGACATGAGTTTGTCTCAATGGAGCTGCGGCAAATCATTGATATTTTAGCCGAATTAACCGGCGAAGTTACAAATGAAGATATTTTAAACAATATCTTTTCGCAGTTTTGTATTGGAAAATAAAATTTGGTTTCACGTGAAACGCAGAATAGAACAATGAAACAGTTCGATGTAGTCGTTGTGGGTGGCGGCCATGCCGGAATCGAAGCGGCTTACGTCCCGGCAAAAATGGGATTAAAGACGGCTTTGGTCACCCTCGATAAACGTAAAATCGGTTTGATGTCTTGCAATCCGGCCATTGGCGGTTTGGCTAAAGGGCAGTTAGTGCGTGAAATCGATGCCCTTGGCGGATTAATGGCTAAAATTACGGACGTAGCCGGAATACATTTTAAGATGCTAAACACATCCAAAGGCCCGGCCGTGCAGTCTCCACGCGCTCAAGCCGACCGACTTGGGTACGCCAAAGTGGCTCGTCGCTTTATCGAACAAACCGAAAACCTGACAATTATCGAAGATATGGCCGTTGGGGTCAAAATAGAGCACGGGCAAATCACTCATGTAATTTTACGGGATTCAGGGGTTATTCAAACCAGGGCGGCCATAATTACGGCCGGTACCTTTTTAAACGGCGTTATTTACATCGGACTAAACAAATTGGCCGCCGGTAGAGCAGGAGAACTTCCAGCGGAAGGATTAACCGAATCTTTGGTTTCTTACGGCTTTGAATCGGGGCGCTTGAAAACCGGAACGCCGCCGCGTGTGCACAGGGATTCCATTAACTACGAAAAATTAATTGTGCAGCATCCGGACAAGGAACCGACTCCGTTTTCGTTCTCTACGGAGAAAATTACTCAGCCGCAAATCGACTGCTACATTACACACACGAATGAAAAAACGCATGAGATTTTGCGCACGGGTTTTGCACGATCGCCGCTATTCACGGGTATGATTCACGGCAAAGGGCCGAGATATTGTCCTTCAATCGAAGATAAAATCTTTCGTTTTTCCGAAAAGAACAAACACCAAATCTTTTTGGAGCCGGAAGGCTACACTTCGGAAGAGGTTTATGTCAACGGATTTTCAACCAGTTTACCCGTTGATACACAGGAGAACGCCATTCGAACCATCCCCGGTCTTGAGAACGCTAAAATAGTCCGCCTTGGCTACGCGGTGGAATACGATTTTTTTCCGCCTCATCAATTAAAGAATACGCTTGAAACCAAGTCCGTAAAAAATTTGTTTTTTGCCGGACAAATCAATGGCACTTCGGGTTACGAAGAAGCGGCGGCGCAGGGAATTATTGCCGGAATCAATGCCGCCCATAATCTTTTGGAAAAAGAGCCGTTTGTGTTGGATCGGGCCGATGCGTACATCGGTGTGCTTGTGGACGATCTGATCAATAAAATTCACACGGAACCATATCGCATGTTTACTTCCAGCGCGGAATTCCGATTGTTGCTGCGCCAGGACAATGCGGATTTGCGTTTAATGGAGAAGGGATGGCAGCTGGGTTTGGTTGATGAAAAAACCTACGAAAAATTGCTCAAGAAAAAGGAAGATATTCGG
>JALWEA010000610.1 GCA_027039465.1 Calditrichia bacterium
ATTTTTTCAAAGAACCCTTAAAAAAAGCGTTGCTTCACGAATTTTTATAATTTTTGAATATGCGGTGCTGATTCTACTCCCCACTAATTATGCCTAATTCCTTGTTGAGCATAGGATTACGTCCCCTTCTCTTCGAAGAAGAGAGGGGGAGCGAGGGGGTGAGTTAACATCGCAAATTATGTGGAAAAATTTTTCCATTTCCCATTTTCTTTTTACATATTATATTTGCTTTTGATTACTTGTCACTTACCGTGGAAGGATTCATAAAAATGTTTGCATTTTTTTCAAAACAAAATTTTATTTTGTTCGTTTTAACGTTCGTTTTTCTCTTGCTCAATCAGGGACATACGCAATCCGACAGCTTAATGTCCACCAACAATCAGGCCGACTACCTTATCATTTCCGATTCTCTGTTTTTTGACACTTTGGATTCGCTTGTCCGGTACAGAGAATCTCAGGGCTTAAAAGTCAAATTGATTTCCACCGATGAAATCTATAAGGAATTCCAGGACACACTCACCAAGAAAGAAGCCATCCGCAACTTTGTAAGTTACGCGCTTGAATATTGGCAGGAACCAAAGCCCCAATATCTTTTGTTGGCGGGAGACGCCCCTATCGTTCCCGCTTTCAGGGTTCAATCGCGATTTCATGAGTCTTATGATGAAGATTCCGTGGCCATTGATGACTATTACGCCATCGACAAATATCAGAACGATCGATATCCGGATATCGCCGTCGGACGCTTTCCGGCATCTACCAAACAGCAGTTGGCCAATATGATTCACAAAACCATTTACTTTGAAACAAAGTTAAAGCGGGCCGACTACCCCGTTGATTTTTTAGGTATTGCCGATTATGGCAAGAATGAATCTGTTTTTGAATATCAGGCCAATGATTTCGTGCAAAATTATTTACCGGATTATTACTCTTACAAACGGATTGATCGGCGTAGCGATTCTCCCTATCACGGCACGAGAGATGATATCATTAATGATATAAATCAAGGTACATTATTCTTAAGTTTTTACGGGCATGGGAACCCGTTTATTTGGGGCGATACATCTTTCTTTGATATTTCGGATTTACAACGAATTACTTCGAATGGTCTTCCTTTCATTTTTACCGGTTTAACAAGCAGCCAAAGTTTTGATCTGCCCGATACGATGAGTATCGTTGAAAAATTCCTGTGTAAACCTAACGGCGGCGCTGTTATTAGCTTCGCCTCGGTCGGTTTAAATTACACTGTTACCGCCAATAATATGATCGATTCGCTTTACAAATTCCTCTTTAACCATCCGACCATGCCTGTTGGTAAAATGATTGAACTGGTTAAACAAACAATGCCCATTTCGGACTCTCCCGATGACATGATCCTACGCTTTAGCCTCCTTGGCGATCCGGCATTAACATTTCCGCAGGATATTGTTACGAACATTCAAACAAATACCCCTGTTTTACCGAACTCGTTTGTGCTGAATCAAAACTTTCCCAATCCTTTTAATGCCTCCACCAAAATTTCATTTGTGCTCCATACTTCCGGGCGTGTCAGAATTACCGTTTATAATGTAAACGGGCAGCGTGTCGGTGTATTAAAATCAGGGTACTTCAAAGCGGGGCACCACGAATTTATTTGGAATCCGATCCATCTTGCCAGCGGAATGTATTTAATTCGAATGGAATTCAACAGGCGCAGCGCGATCATTAAAACGTTGTATTTAAAATAAAAAGCAAAAAGCCGATTTAAAATCGGCTTTTTTAATGTAGCGCGTACGGGATTCGAACCCGTGTTATCCCGAGAATCGGGACGTCCTAAACCGCTATATGATCGCACCATACTTCTTTACAAACTTATATCTTAATCCGGCACGTCAATTCATCCTTCACAAAAGTTTGAAAATTCGAAACCGGGCCATACAGAGTATTTAGTTACGTAGGAATAAAGCAGAAGGACAAAACATTAAAAAAAGCAGATACAGAATCGGCCTTCCTAAAGTAGCGCGTACGGGATTCGAACCCGTGTTATCCCGAGAATCGCATTGGCGTCAACTTAAGAGCCCTTAAAAAGACTGGACTCCTCCCATTCCTTTTATTATATTCCTTCCATGAGCGCAATAATTAAATCCAATGGCAGGATAATTTCTGCCTCTGACATTGAAT
>JALWEA010000611.1 GCA_027039465.1 Calditrichia bacterium
GCAAAGAACGGTGCAGAGCATTTAGCGTTTGATGATCGTCCAAATGCAGCACGCAAAAATAACCGCCTGGCTTCAAAACACGGAATACTTCTTTTGTTACCGCTTCGTGATTTAAAAAATGGGGGAAAACCTGAAAAGCAATTACATTGTCAAAACTTTCGGATTTCAACGGAAGTTTCTGCCCGTCGCCTTGAACAAAATAACGCGGAAAGGGAAGTTTTGAATGCCTGTCGCAATTTTGTTTTAACATGCTAAAGGAAAGATCCAATTCCATAACGGATACAGGCATGTTTTCCAGCTCTTGCTTAAAAACATTTAGCAAAATACCCGTTCCGCAACCCAAATCCAAGAAGTCGCCTTTTAGAAACGAAAGATTTTGCCTGAATATTCGGTGCAAGCGTTGACGGCGATCCGGTTTAAAATGGTAATCCCATTTTTCGGCGTAAACGTCGAAAAAACGTTGAATTTCAGTTAAAGCCATGGCTTATTCTCTAAAAACACTGTCGCGTTTCAATCATGCTCCGGGTTGATTGGAATCTAAGAAAAATTAAGAAATAATGAAAAAATTAACAAGAAATAAAAACGGATTTCCTTGTAAGGTCGCGGGTGATGCTTTGCACACGTATTTTAAAGAGAGTGACATTTCTGCTAAACGATCTATTGTATCGGTAGCCGGAATAAAGCGGCTGGGAATATTTTTAATCCAAGGTGATTTAAACGTAAATCAGGGCAAGGGATTCGACCAAAAATACACCAGGGTCGACCGTTCGGGCGAATTTATTTTTGAGATGATCGGAATGAATTTCATATATTTGCTTGTTAATAAAGGAATTAAGCAATTACGATAGGTGTTGGCATTATTATTGTATTAGAATAGTAAAATCTTAATTAAAACGGAGTTTTACCAATGGTACGTAAATTTCTTTATATTTCAGTGCTTGTTCTTACTCAGGCCGCTATTGCGCAGTTTAGTACGAATATCGAATTTAATTCTTATGCGGATGATAATTTGTTCCGTTCGCCGGAGCCGGTGAGCGACATCTTAAGTAATGCCGGGGTTAAATTGAATTATCAACCTAAGGATTCGGATTTAAAGCTTTACTATGCAGGGAATTTTTTCTTTTACCGGGACTTTAGCGAGCGCAACTTTGTGCTGCAATCTCTCGGCCTAAATGCTTTTAATGCCTTTGGTTCGGATCAGCAACACGGATTTTACTACGGCGCCGATTTTGCTTTGCGCATTAACGGGCAAGACTACGATTATTACAATTACAATCAGTTGTACGCTTACGCCAATTTGAATTTTGATCTTAATTATTTGTTTTTTAAGGCCGGGTACAATTTTCGCTATCGCGGCTATTCCAATTTAACTGACCTGACTAATTACCGTCACTACGTTTTTGCTCAAATAAACAAACCGTTTCCCACCAAAACCACATTGATTTTGGAAGCGGATTTGGGGCACAAGGCGTTTGCCGGTCGGGAAATCACACCCACTGAGAATCGGGAAGTGTGGGGCCACGGACACGGGCGCCGGTGGGAACAAAATGTCGTTTTGCCCTCTCAGCTTTCCGTGCCCAGCATGACGCACGTGGTGCTGCTGGCTCGCGTGGCGCAGTCGCTTCATCCTAAAGTGGGCGTTTTTGTGCAGTATCGTAAACAAATTTCTTTAACCGCCCAAACCGATTACATCAACAGCACAAGTTACTATCAGGATGAAGAATTATTTGATGATCCTTTTAGTTACGAGAGCGACGGTGTGTCCGCTCAGTTGACATGGGTAATGCCATGGACGGCTAAATTGCGTATAGGCGGAGGCGCCATACAAAAACATTATGTCAGCGAGCAGGCCTTTGTTTCAGCCAGCGATACGGTGGGGCTTGGCGGTTTGCGTAATGACGAGAATCGCAATGTTTTTATTTCCTTAGTCAAAACTTTTTATTTTAAAAAGAGTTTTTTGAATGCACTGGAATTCAATGTCAATTACAATTACATTTTCAACAAGTCCAATAGCTATTGGTACGATTACAAGAATTCCATTATCGGCGCAGGCCTTTCGTGGCAGTTTTAGCAAACGGAAAGCGGAGAATACAAAAATGCCTGATTTTAAAATACTACTTATCGATGATGAACCGGCGCAAATTTTTTCGCTGAAATCATTTTTGCAGCGACGAAAATATACCGTTTTAACCGCCAATTCGGGAACAGCCGGTTTGGAGATTGTGCGTAAAAACGGAGTGGATTTGATTTTTACCGATTTCCGCATGCCGGACATGAGCGGCCTGGAAGTTATCAAAGCCGTAAAAGCGATTAATCCCGAAATTTCCGTTGTGGTGATTACGGCATTCAGCCAAACCGAAGACGCGGTTCAAGTTATGAAAGAAGGCGCTTATGATTACATTTCCAAACCGGTGGACTTGGATGAGTTGGAATTACTAGTGCAAAAAATACGGCAACACAACTACCTGGTTTCGGAAAACAAATTATTAAAACAGCAATTGCAGGAAAAATTTAAATTTGAGGCTATTATTTCTCAAAGCGGCGCTATGGAAGAGGTGCTCAATACCGCAGCGCGGGTGGCCAAGAGTAAAGCTACCGTGCTCATTCGCGGGGAGAGCGGAACCGGCAAAGAGTTAATTGCCCGAGCCGTCCATTACGCCAGCGACCGCAAAGACAAACCGTTGATTACCGTAAATTGTGCGGCTTTGACCGAGAGTTTATTGGAAAGCGAATTGTTCGGTCATGAAAAAGGCAGTTTTACCGGCGCAATTGCCCAACGCATCGGGCGTTTTGAACAGGCGGACGGCGGCACGCTTTTTATTGATGAAATCGGGGATATCCCTTTGCAGACCCAGGTGAAATTGCTGCGCGCTTTGCAATTCGGTGAGTTCGAACGTGTCGGCGGAAATCAAACCATTAAAAGCGATGTGCGGGTTATTGCGGCCACCAACCGTAACCTCGAAGAAATGATTCGGCAGGGCAAATTCAGGGAAGATCTTTTTTATCGGGTGAATGTGGTAACGATTCATATTCCACCTTTAAGGGAACGCAAAACGGACATACCCGTTTTGATTCGCCATTTTATTGAGAAATTTGCCAAAGCGAATAATAAAAATGTAACAGGCATCAGCAAAGAGGCGCAGGATTATTTAATGCGCTACCATTTTCCGGGGAATGTGCGTGAGCTTGAAAATTTGATCGAACGGGCTGTGGTTTTGGCACGCGATGAAATATTAACGACTGCGGATTTTCCTCAGGGATTGAGCGTATCTAACGAACGCAATATTTTAGATCCGACTGATTTCAACGATCCGTTTCCGGAAAAGGTCGCGGCTTTTGAACGGGAAATGATTGAGCATGCGCTGGAAATTAAGCACGGCAATCAAAGTCAGGCTGCCAGGCTTTTGGGTATTTCGGAACGCCATTTGCGCTCGCGCATGCAAAAATTAAATATCGTTAATACCAAACGGTTGGAAGGGTAGGGGGCTAAATGAAACGTATTTTAATTTTTCTGATATCTTTATTCTTTGCGCAGTTTTTTATTTTAAATACTTCGGTTTATGCGCAGGATTCGACAAAAGTCAAACAGGGCAAAGGGCAAAAGCGCATCCCGTTTGTGGATAAAAACGGCGACGGATACAACGATTTGCTCCCTGACCATGACGGTGACGGTATTCCGGATGCCATGGACCCGGATTGGCACAAAAAACATCAGAACAAGAACCGTCACAGGTTTATTGATCTGGACGGTGACGGCATTAATGATTTGATCTTTTCGGGCAAAGCGCGGGAAGGTAAGCCCGGTTCCATGGATATGCGGCACAGTAAAAAGTGGAAAGATCGTTCCGGTCCGATGGGTGAAGAAGGCGGCAACATGCGCGATCATAATCGCGGCGGCAAAGGTAAAGGCAAAGGGCACCGGTAAGGAATAAAAATTTTCATACTTGGCATTGCAAGGGCAGGAACCATGGTATGCGCCATGGATTATTATGACAGTGACATGAATTAATTGGGAATTAGGAACTGGGAACTGTTGCGGCAAACGTGTCTCGATACGATCCCGCTGACGCGGTCTCTACTCAACAACCGGTTGCCTTTGACCGCGTCCGGTTCCCGAGTAGTCCCGAGAATCGGGGCGTATCGAGGGGCGGACGCGCCACCGGCTGCACAAACAATGATTCCGATTAACGAATAACGATTTTCCTAGTTTAACAATTCAACAATTTAACCATTTAACTTTTTACGATTAACGAATATACGAATAACGAATAACGTTTAACCATTCAACCCTTAACCCTTAACCCTTAACTCTTAACTCTTAACTCTTAACTCTTAACTCTTAACCCTTAACCCTTTCCCATCCAACCAATTCCCAGTTCCAAATATCATCCTCAACTCAACCGCCGGGAAATCTCATTTAAATCGTCAATAATCTTTTGTAAAGCCGGATCCAGGGCCTTTTTTAGCGCAGGATGAACACTACCGTACCGTTTCAATTTCCTCGATTTCTCGTCTTCCAGAACCGTCCACAAATAGGTTACGGTTCCCAAGATCTGATCGGTCAGTTCTTCCGTTACGGCTTTCAAACCGAATTTGGATTTTAAGGCGGCGATGTTTTTCAGCGTACGATCAAAAAGTTGAGTGATTGCCTTTTTCTCTTCGGGAGCCAGGTTTACTCTAAAACGATACATCGTGCCTAAATAACCGTCTTGTTCCATAAGCATACGAAAAACGAACAACCGTTCTTCAATCATTTTTAAAGCAATGCTTAACGATTTGCGCTGCGCTTCGTTTAATAAGTGTTTTTCTGTTTTAGACTCCGAAATCTTTTCTTGAGGTTCGGTTTTCATGTGTTCTTCCGTTATTTTTTCAAAAATTCCCAGACGCGTCGAATGGCTTCGGTTTCACGATCGAAAATGGTTTCGTTTTGGAAACGATAATCGTGTTTGCGAATCACTTCGTACAAATTGGCGATCAGCTTTTCGATCTTTGCTTCTTCTATTTTAATAAGCGCCTCGGCAAGATTCTGATCATTAATAAGTGTTTGGATTTGGCGGAAGTGCTTTTTACATAATCCTGCGCTGCTTTCAAAAGCATCCCTGAATTCTTTTAAATAAAAATAGCGCGCAAAGGCAAGATTCAGTCGGCGTTCGTTTTGACTGCGCTGTTCACATAACAGACAGGTGGTGTTGACTTCATTGTTCCGATCGAGAGCGATGAGCCATTCTTCAATGAGATCGGCGCCTAAAATAGATAAACCCAGAATGTCGCCGGCTTTTAAAAATTTTTGGGTGTGCAGGGGACACAAGCCTTGCGATTGCTCCATCTTCATGCGGATATTTCCGTCATTGACCGATTCATAAAAAAGAGCTTCCATGTATTGATCTTCGTATCGATCCAGTAAATGGCAAACGGGGCATCCCTTTGTCTCAAAGGCATCGGAAATTTCATAAAACAGTGAGTCCTTCTCAACAAAAGGGTGCTCTTTGTGAAACAGCGATTTAATCGGATTTTGAATAAAACCCAACATTTTCGCCCCCTTCCATGTCATGCAGTGCGGCTTTTAAATCTTTTAAGTCGTGGTCGCCGAATTGTTCCTCAAAAAAATCGAAACGAATAAGATCTTTTCCGTGATTACTCAATTTGAAAACAATGCGATTCTCTTGCATATTAATCCTTAACGGAAAACGTTCCTGCCAAACCGGCCATACATGCAACGTCTCCGCAAAAGTAAGTTGCTTTTTATCCGGCGCCGATTCATGTACCAAAAATATTAGAAATCCTTGCGA
Organism: Calditrichia bacterium; assembly: GCA_027039465.1. GTDB lineage: Bacteria > Calditrichota > Calditrichia > Calditrichales > Calditrichaceae > Caldithrix. The sequence goes on from JALWEA010000611.1 coordinate 5,790, forward strand.
CGTTAATATTAAATCGGTTTGATGCGCCAAAACTTTGGTCTTGCGCCGCCTTTTTCTAAAGACCGCAGGCAGCGAGCGTTGCCACCGAATTGATTCGTTGTTCAAAAGGAGAAAATGCTTTTCCGGGTTGAATTCAAACGCAGCCGTTTTGTCGGTTAACGGGTTGCCATGATAAAAATAGCGCCACAGACTCAAAAGTTGTCGGAAATCCGGGAATACGTGCGCATTAAACAACAAGTCGGTTTGATTTGCATTCTTACCATCCCAAAAATTGATGCGCAACCAGCCCAACAACAAAGCCTGGCCGATTTCAACGGCGATCACGTTTCGGTGGTCGATTTGGAATATTTGCGCGGAATGCTGTTTGTGTTTATTCAAGCTAATGAACCAATGGCGTTCCGTCAAAGAAACGGCGGAAGAGGCCCGAGGATTTTGATGTCCCCAAATGCCGTTTCCGCCTTCCCAAACCGGACAGTAAAGAGTCAGCAGGGGCGTCTCATTTCCAAGTCGGTCGCAAATCAACGATCGGTGCGGCTCGTATAAATCATTCGGATGCGCAACCTTGAAAGGGTGCGGTTCGTGACCATTGGAGACGTACATGCCCGCATTTCGCTCTTATTGATTCTTGAACGCCTTTTTACCGGCAAATTCAGCTTGCGCTCCCAGTTCGTCTTCAATCCACAAAAATCGATTGTATTTGGCGATGCGTTCGCTGCGGCAGCCCGAACCGGTTTTAATATGTCCCGCGCCGGTGGCTACGGCCAAATCGGCAATAATCGTATCTTCGGTTTCACCGGAACGGTGCGAAATGAAAT
>JALWEA010000612.1 GCA_027039465.1 Calditrichia bacterium
AAACAACGTTTTCTCGAACAATTGAAGCTGCGTGAACGCGGGGACGAAGAAGCGCAGGTCATGGACGAAGATTACATTCGCGCTTTGGAAATCGGCATGCCGCCCACGGCGGGTTTGGGCATCGGCATTGATCGCATGGTCATGTTGCTAACCAATCAGCCTAGTATTCGCGATGTTATTCTATTCCCGCAAATGCGGCCGGAGAACAAATGAAATCTTTTGAATTCTTTATTGCCAAACGTTATTTCAAGGCAAAACGACGCACCGGTTTCATTTCCATTATTACTTATGTCTCCATCGCGGGAGTGATGATCGGTGTGACCGCTTTGATTTTGGTTCTTTCCGTGATGAACGGATTTGAGCAGGAGGTGCGCTCCAGACTTTTGGGGGCCGATGCGCATTTGCGTGTGCGTAAATTTTATTTGGAACCCATCACCCGTACCGATTCTTTAATGAATTTGATTATGCACACCAAGCATGTGGTCGGTGTCTCGCCGGTTATTGTTGACAAAGGCATGATTTCGGGCAAACAACGCCAATACGCCACCGTCGTTAAAGCCATCGATCCCAAATTTGCCGATAAGGTGACCGATATAAAGAGTAAAATTGTTTTGGGGGATTTGGACTTTAGCCCGATGCTCATTCACGGGAAAATGCTACCGGGCATTGTGCTGGGCCGCTATCTGGCCGACGCCCTTTACTCAACGCATATCGGTGATGTGGTTACTCTGTGGACGATGCCCAAGCGTGGCGGCATTTTTACGCAACCGCGGGTTAAGCAATTTTACGTGGCCGGTTTGGTGGAGATCGGTTATTACGAATATGATAAAACGCTTTCATATATTTCGTTAAAAGATGCGCGTGAGCTGTTTGGCATTAAAGGGGTTACCTGGATTGAAGTCAAGCTGGATAATTTTGAATTGGCGGGTAAAGTGGCCGCCCAATTGGAAGATGAATTGGGCTATCCTTACACGACCGAAACCTGGTTTCAATTGAACCGTTCGTTGTATTCATGGATGGAAATCGAAAAATGGGGCGCCTTTGTTATCCTGAGCCTGATTATCATGGTGGCCGCTTTCAATATTATCAGTTCGCTGATTATGGTCGTTATGGAAAAGACCAGAGAGATCGGCATTCTTAAGTCCATGGGCGCATCTTCTTCTTCCATTATGAAGATCTTTCTTTACGAAGGACTTTTGGTCGGCGTGATCGGGACGGTATTGGGCTGCATCATCGGCTATGGGGCGGGCTTTTTACAATTGCATTACCACGTCATTTCATTACCGCCGGATGTGTACTTAATCAATTCGCTGCCCATTGTCATGGAATGGAAAGATTTTGTGGCCATTTCTTCCATGTCCGTTTTGCTCAGTTTATTGGCCTCGTTTTATCCATCTTATCGGGCTTCCAAACTAACGCCCGTAGAAGCAATCAGGTACGAATAATATGGCACAAGAAATTATACGCGTTGAAGATCTGCATAAAACCTATTTCAGCGGGCCGGTTCAGGTCGAAGTTTTAAAAGGCATTTCACTGTCGGTTTCGGTTGGTGAAGTGGTGGTCATTAAAGGCCCGTCCGGTGTGGGTAAAAGTACGCTATTACACCTGATCGGCGCTTTGGATTTGCCCACTTCCGGTAAGGTGTACATCGACGGGCAAGATTTGGAGCAACTGAGCAATTCGGACATGGCCCGCTTCCGGAATAAATCCATTGGTTTTGTCTTTCAGTTCCATCATCTTTTACCGGAGTTCACGGCTTACGAAAATGTTCTTTTACCGTCGTTCATGCACGAACCGTTAACCAAGGAAAAGCAGGAATATGCCAAACATCTTTTGGGCGAAGTGGGCCTTTTGCATCGGTTGGATCACAAACCCAACGAGCTTTCCGGCGGGGAACAGCAACGGGTCGCCGTGGCCAGAGCATTGATCAACAAGCCCAAAGTGCTGCTGGCCGATGAGCCCACCGGTAATTTGGATCGCAAAAACAGCGACATGCTGTACGAATTGTTGCTGGATCTGAATAAAAAGCTAAACCAGACCTTGGTTATCGTGACCCATGATGAGCACATTACGTTAAAAGCACATCGCATTATTGAACTGGATGACGGACGGATTGCAAATGAAATCAGGCGGGATTAGCGTTT
>JALWEA010000613.1 GCA_027039465.1 Calditrichia bacterium
GATGATTACCAGTCCCGCGGCGAATACGTCAACTATCTTTACGGCAAACCCTTCGGCCCCAACAAGAATCGAAATGTTAAAGGCTTAGGCATTCCGATTGATCTTTCATTGGCTTTTCACACCAATGCGGGATTTTATGAAGGCGACACGACCTTTGGCACTTTGCTTATTTACAGTATTACCGGCGCCGACACGCAACGGGTTTTCCCGGACAGCGTCTCGCGACTGGCCAATCGTGATTTTGCAGACATTTTACAAACACAGGTTGTGCAGGATATTCGCGCTCAATTCGATTCCACATGGCAACGACGTCCTTTGTTTGAGGCCAACTACAGCGAAGCATACCGTCCCAATGTTCCGGCGGCATTAATCGAATTGCTTTCGCATCAAAATTTCCGCGATATGCAAATGGGATTGGATCCTCGTTTCCGCTTTACCGTGGCGCGTGCCGTTTACAAGGCCATGCTGAAATTTATCAATAGCGAGTACAAGCAACCTTATGTTGTTCAGCCGTTGCCGGTGACGCATTTTTCCGCAGTATTTGATTCCGTTGGCCGCATTGTGCTTAAATGGAAACCGCAACCCGATCCTTTGGAGCCGACGGCCATGCCCGACCGATACATTGTTTACACGCGCGTCGACAGCGGTGACTTTAACAACGGAACGGTAGTTTCGCAACCCACGGCTGTTATCGATTCGCTTCCGGCAGGTAAAATCTACGGTTTTAAGGTTTGCGCTCTAAATGCGGGCGGCAAAAGTATGCCTTCCGAGATTTTATCCGTTTATCGCTCGCCCAAACCAGAGCCGATCGTTTTAATTGTTAACGGGTTCGATCGCATTTGCGGGCCGTCCTATTTTTGGGTGGATAGTATCGGCGGTTTTGTGGCTTTTGAAGATAACGGTGAACCCGATCATTACGACCTTAGTTTTACCGGCATGCAGTACGACTACAAAATGCGTTCACCGTTCCGAACAAACGATGCCCCGGGATTTGGCGCCAGCTTTGCCGATTTTGAGACAAAGGTCATACCGGGCAATACGTTCGATTACCCTTACGTTCACGGTTTGGCTTTGCGGAAAGCCGGTTATTCTTTTTGCTCGATTAGCGATGAAGCGCTTACGGACAGCGCGGTTAATATAGACAGCTACCCGGCCATCGATTTGATTTTGGGAGAAGAAAAAACGACTCCCTGGCCACAGGAACATATTAAGGCTAAAAATGACAGCATGTTCAAAGCTTTTCCCGTGCGTCTGCAAATGATTTTACGGAAGTACCTTAAACAAGGTCACGGCCTCTTCGTTTCCGGCGCTTATGTGGGCAGCGATTTGTTTGACGGGAAATCATCCGACTCGCCCGATGTGCAATTCGGCAAACAGGTTTTGCACATTAATTGGATGAATAGTCATGCTTGCCGCACGGGCGTTGTGCAACACAACCATAGGGACAGTTTACTAATTGTACCGCCTTTTCGTTTTAATACCGGCTACAATCCGCAAATTTACACGGTAGAGGCGCCGGATGCCATCAATCCCATTAACGGTGCGCATACCTGGTTGCGTTACGCGGAAAACGGGCAAAGCGCCGCTGTTGTTTACGATCGGGATTACAAGACAGTGGTAATGGGTTTTCCGTTCGAAACCATTCTGAATCCCAAAGTGCGGAATTTGATGATGGCCCGCATTATGAAGTTTTTGCTGGGGAAGGATTGAGGGGAGGAAAGGGTTGAATGGTTAAGGGAAAATCGTTATTCGTATATTCGTGTATCCGTTATTCGGAAACCATGATTTGTGCAATAATTGGCTTTTTCGTTCCTCGATGCGATTCCACCTGCGATTAGGAATTGGAAACTTGCCGAAAAGAAGCAGAAATTCCCAAACGCCAACCACTGCTAAACGGATATACGAATAAGGAATAACGGATAACGTTCCCTTGCTATTAACATGTAGTAGCGCGTCCGTCCCTCGATACGATTCTGCCTTTTATCTTGCGATGTTCGAAGTAAGGGCGAAGCATTTCTGTCAAGATACTGCAAACTCAAAAAATTTAACGTTGTGCAACCAAAAGCACCGATTGTTTCTTTATTTGTTAGGGAAATGCTTCGCCCCTACAGGCACCGGCAGAATCACTCGGGAACCGGACGCGG
>JALWEA010000614.1 GCA_027039465.1 Calditrichia bacterium
CAATATGGCCCCGCACATCGGTCGTTTTTTAACCCCATTGGATGTGCACAATAGCCGGTTTGTGTGCGTAATCGGCCAGCAAATAGCCGACCATTTGTTCGAAAAGGAAAATCCGTTGGGTAAGCGCATGCGCATCGGAGACAAAAAGTACATGGTAATCGGCGTATTGGAAAAGAGAGGCAATTTCTTCGGGCAAAGCATGGATAACTTTATTATCGTCCCTTTTACCACCTTCCGTCATGTTTACGGCGGGCATCGCGGCATGCGCATCGGAATTATGACAACCCATCCGGATCAACTGGATGCGTTGAAAGATCAAATTCGCGGTATTTTACGTCGTGTGCGCAAATTAAAACCGCAGCAACCGGACGACTTTGCCATCAACCAACAAAACATGTTGACGGATTTGTACAAAAATTTAACCACCACTTTGTTTGCCATAGTGTTTGTTATCGGCGGAATTTCATTGGTGGTCGGCGGCATCGGCATCATGAATATTATGTTGGTTAGCGTAGCCGAACGCACACGTGAAATCGGCATCCGTAAAGCCATCGGCGCCAGCAGAAAAAACATTTTAAGCCAGTTCCTGTTGGAATCCATTGTCATTGCCTCCATCGGCGGTGCCATCGGTATTCTATTAGGCTATATCGCCGGAAGTATTATTTTATCTCAAATGAATTTATCAACCGGCGTTAGTTTAACTTCGATTGCCATTGGTTTCGGCTTCTCGACCTTTGTGGGTGTGTTGGCCGGATTTTACCCGGCTTACAAAGCGGCCGGTTTAAACCCGATTGAGTCGTTGCGTTATGAATAGTGATACGAGCAGAGCGGATTGAAATCATGCTTATTAGTGAAAATTTACATATTGCCATTGATCAGATTAAAGCGGGCAAAATGCGTTCGTTTTTGACGACTTTAGGTATTACCATTGGCATCGGAACGGTAATTTTTATCGTGGCAATCCTGGAAGGGTATAATCACTCCATTGAAAAACAATTGAATATTTTAGGTGCCAATACGTTTCAGGTGCAGCGGGAAGAAGTTTTCACCGGCATTCAGGTCGGCTTTCGCAAACGCAAAGAACGCAAACGATTGGACAAATCTTTAGCCGATGACATCCGCCGGAATTGTGATTTGGTGCAAGCCGTGAGCGCGGAAGTGTGGAAAAACGGCGTTACGGTTAAATACAAGGATAAAGCTACCAGCCCTGTAATGAAGTTGGGCGGCACCGATCAATATTATTTTCTTGTTAACGGCTATTTTGTAAGCAGCGGTCGTGTTTTAACCCCGGAAGACGTGCGCTTTCACAGGCATGTGGCTGTGATAGGTATGGATGTTGTCGAAAAGCTTTTCCCTTTCATTGATCCTTTGGGGCAAACCGTCAAAATCGAAGGTAAAAAATTCGAAGTAATCGGCGTTCTTGAAAAAATGGGCAGCGCCACATTCGGCCAAAGTCGTGATAACCGCGTGTTAATTCCCATCAGCACGTTTGAGGATATGCTCGGTAAAAAACGTTCGTGTGAATTTGTGGTCATGGTAAAAAAAGGCGTACCCATGCAGGCGGCCATGGATCAGGTTATCGGTTTATTACGTAAAGAGCGTAAAATTCCACCGGGTAAAGAAAACGATTTTTCGATTTTAACCAACCAGACATTAACCACTTCATTTAACAATATTGCCGGCAAGGTAAAATTAGGCGGCATTTTATTGGGATTAATTTCGCTGTTGGTCGGTAGCATCGGAGTTATGAATATCATGCTGGTTACCGTTACCGAACGGACGCGTGAAATCGGTATTCGCAAAGCCGTGGGCGCCAAACGATCGGTTATTTTGGGCCAATTTTTAATGGAAGCCATCATGCTTTCTCTGGTCGGCGGATTGGTGGGCATGTTGATCGGGTTTGCGCTGGCCGGAGTTGTCGCTATTTTTCTTAAAATAACATTTATTATTCCCTTATGGGCGGTTATCAGTTCTTTGGTGGTTACAACACTCGTGGGCATTATCGCCGGACTTTATCCGGCGCAAAAAGCGGCCAAAATGGATCCGATTATGGCCTTGCGGTATGAGTAAAAAAACATCTGTTAAGTTAATGAGGTGATTCCGGAATATTTTTCATTGCATCCTACCGGAGCCGGTTATTGAAG
>JALWEA010000615.1 GCA_027039465.1 Calditrichia bacterium
ACCGGGCACAGTCACGCTTTGGCGAGGGCTACAGCGACTTGATACGGCTACAGAGATGTATGTAATTTTCACATCTTCTTCTCGAGACGGCCCATAGCCCACGGTGCTTTGTGTGTATAAAGCTCAGCCCGGGGCACAGGGAGGGGTGCCTGTAAAGATTGGCAGGCTGAGCAAGGTGAATTTTAACGGTAATGTTGTAAGGCTAACAGAAAAAATCGTTCATTAAAAATTGGATAGCTATGAATAAAAATATTTTTAGCACGGAATTTAAGGTAGGGCTAACGGTTATTATTGCCACGTTTATTTTGGTTTACGGCATTATTTGGGGCAAGGGTTTTCGGCTTAAAACCAATAAATACAAGATTCAAATCGAATTTGATAATGTGGGCGGTTTGGTGCCCGGCGATCCTGTGACGGTGAACGGTGTGAAAGAAGGAAAAGTATTACACATCGACTGGAAAGGGCGGAAGATTATTTGTACGGCCGAGATCAATGACGAAGTAAAGTTGTACGAAGACGCGACCTTCACAATTATCAGCGCGGAACTTTTGGCCGGGATGAAAATCGAAATTAATCCTGGCAAGTCGAACAGGGAGATTAACATGGCCAAGCAGCCTTTCCGCGGGAAATACGGAGGGCGCATTGTTGATGTGGGCATGACCATGGATCGGCTGGCCAGAGATATTTCCGGTTTGACATTTCGGCTCGATTCCACCACTTCCCTGCTAAATTCGATTTTGCGCAAAGGGGATGTGGAGCGGAATTTCAATTCGATTTTGGGCAATTTGAATCAGGCCTCGCGTCAGTTTAAAGTGATTCCGGACAGTTTGAACAAAACGTTGCGCAATCTTAATCGGTCGGTCAGCCAGATTAATGCTTTGATTGCCGAGAACCGACAGCCGTTGAAAAGTTCTTTAAAAGACATGCAGCGCATAACCAAACAGGCGGATTCCATTTCCGTTTCATTGAAGATGATCATGAAAAATATCGAGAAGAAACAAGGCACTTTGGGTAAATTGGTATACGATTCCACTTTGTACCAAAATTTAAACAAAACGCTGCTTTCCATAGATTCGCTTACGGAACGGTTGCGCAAGAAGGGCTTAAAATTGAGCTTGTTTTAGGCAGTAAATAAATTTGCATTGCACTTAACGAATACATAAATTTGCAATCTTTAAAAATAAACGGTTGGCGCTTTAGCTCAGTCGGTAGAGCAACGGACTGAAAATCCGTGTGTCCCCGGTTCAATTCCGGGAGGCGCCACCATTTTAGGAAGGACTTACGTTTGATCGTGAGTCCTTTTTTTGTTTTAGGGGGGAGCTGGAACGCGGATAGAACGGATTAGACGGATGGACGCGGATTTTTTTTTAATTGAATGGGATGTGTTGGGAACCGGGAATTGGGGACTTTTAGTTGGGAATCGGGTGAATTTGGAAGACGTTATTCGTGTATTCGTATATTCGTTAGGCGTAATTGGTTGGGCGGCAACCGTGTTTCGATACGATCCCGCTGGCGCGGTCTCTACTCGACAATCGGTGTTTTTGGTCGCACAATGTTAAATTTTTTAAGTTTGCAGCGTCTTGGCGGAAATGCTTCGCCCTTACATCGAATATCCCAAGATAACAGGCAGAATTGTATCGAGGGACGGACGCGCTGCAACATGTCAATAGTTGGCGAGAACGTTGGGTAGCCCACGGATTATTAAAATAGTAACATGAGCGCAAGCTATGGCTTCGTACCCCGACATGATTGATGCCACTTGGGGAATCGGCATTTGCCTTGTTGTACGCTTCGATAAGATGTTCGGAAATTCTATTCCGGCTTTTCTAATTTTAGCATCGGAATTAATGAAATTGTGTCCATGACCAAGTCTCTAAATAATAAAAACATCCATATTAATTCCACGCAATCCCGAGCTTATTCCTTAGCAGGGAAACGTTCCGGTTTGGAATTTCATATTTGAGTTCATTCTAAAAAGGGGCCAAAGCCCCTTTTTTTTGTAAAATGATTATTTAGTCCCCAGCCTCCCTGATAAATGGGGATGTAAACCGAAGGATAAGGCTAACAAGTTAAAAAGCAATATGTTAGCCTCATTGATGTTGGGATCAATCTTCAAGACTCTGTATTTTAGCCCTTTAAGGCTTTTTAGAGATTTAACGCTTCCTATCATTTTATTTTTTATTGTCGAGACGACGCTTCCGCAATTCTTCTTCAGTTGGCGTGGCCGGATCGAAAGTAATGTCCAAATAACGGCAAACTTCCTGAAATACATGGGCGTAATTACCGAACGCACAAGCCACGTGGTGAATGTATGGCCCGAAAATAATTTTCTCTTCCCATAAAGGCCAGTCGTCCACTTCTATATAAGTGTAAGTTCCCAAATTGTATGGGCCTGATATACTCTCACCTTCGCCGCAGAATAATGAAAAATTCCCTCCGGTCTCGCCTAATCTTAAAACTGTGAGAGGCCCTTCTTTGAGCTGCCAGTTGCAGATACCAGGAGGGTTGCCTGGAAGGATCGGGTGATTTTCGATGCTACGAACCGTGTTTTCTTTCGCTAATGAAGCCGGGAAAACGCCACAATGCCAAAGTAGCTCGGCATTATCATTATCCGGATGGCGGTTAGTAAGATCAGAGAAAAAAGTTGGTTGTTCAAAAAACATCGCTGCTTGCAACATTAATGAACTGATCGCTCCCATCAAATCGGTTTCGCAGGCTACGGGTAGGCCTTCATCGGTCAATTCGGCGTGGGCCAGGCAAGTGCTGATTCCAAGTTCGGCTTGAATGGCACTCCAGCATTGTACGGCCATTGCATTAAGTTGTTTTTTCTCCGCAAACTCCTTTAAGGCTAATTTAAGGCCGGCAATTTTAGCCAGAACGTCATCACTATATTTTCTAACATCGTAGCGTTGACGGAAAGTCTCTATTGCCGATTTGAGTTCATCGCTTCCCTCTTTGATGATTTCCCGAACGCGCTGGGTTATCTCGCTTAGGGTGATAGGAATTATCTCAATGCCTAATTTTTCCAGCAACAGTCCTTCATTGGTAATGACGGAATAAAATGCCGCCGGTCGAGTCGAAATTTGCCCGATACGGGCATTTTTTACTAACCGAATAACGTTTGCGGCACGTAAGAACGCATCTAAACCGCGCTTATAGACCGGGTCATCCAAATGCGAGTTAAGAATATAACTGTAAGTGACACCGAAGCGTTGCATGACATTTGATGTGGCAAACAAACCACACTGAGAATCGCGCAAACGCATGCCTTTTGCGTCAGGACCCGCGTCCCGTGGTCCCCAAAGGAGGACAGGTTTTCCCAAACCTCTTGCAACTCGGGCAACAGCGTCTTCGGTCCCGAAATTACAGTGTGGAATAAAAAGGGCATCCACGCCTTTGTTCTTAAAATGATCAATTACACGGTCGCTATCAGCCGCATCATAGATCATAGCTTCATCGTTTAGGAATTCCAAATCAACGATGTTTAAATTAGGGTAATCCCTTTTTAATTGTTCAAGAGTTAACTTGTTGAATTTACTGGCATCTTCACGGGAGAAAAACTCCCGGCGAGTGGGAAGATAGCCAAGAGTCAATGGCTGCTGATTTTTGTTCATTTTGTATTGCTCCTTTCTTGTTTATTTAAAAAATTTTAAATTTAAAATCTTTAAATTGTATATGTATAAAGACAATTCGGTCTGCTATTTTGGAATATTTGATACGTGTTATGCTATTCCCTCATTCTTTTTGATCTTGGCTTTCTCGGCGTGGCTCAGAGCATTTGTTCCGCAATCTGTCACGGCTATGATCATTAAGGTCTGCTGAGAATTAAGGTTTGTGGGATGCGTAACCGGTTAATGCATCTTCCAAATAAGTAAAGTAAGTGAACAGGTATTTTTTCCATGCCATACAAATATCCTAAGTACGCCGATTTATTTTATAAATATTTTCTGATATCAGTGGCAACCATTCCCGCATTCTGTGCAGCTAAAATCCCGAAATCGCTGTCTTCAAAAACCTGGCAAAATTGTGGTTCAACATTTAATCTTTTAGCGGCCTCCAAAAAAATGTCCGGTGCGGGTTTGGCTTTAAAGTGATCGTCAGCCGTAATTATTTCATCGAAATAATTATATATCCCAATGGCTTTAAGAGATGTTTCCACACTTTTCCTGTTACTGCCGGAACAAACGGCCATTGGTAAAATTCCATTATACTGATAAACAATCTGAGTAACGATTTTTATTGGCTTTACCTTTTGCAATTTTACAAGGGTTCTTATTTCGTATTCAGTTACAAATTTTTCAGGATCGATAGAGGTGTTAAATTCACGATTATATTCTTCAACAACTTTGTTAATGGGCATCCCCTTCCGCTCATCAACAAAAGTGTGCGGATACTCTCTTCCGAATGCTTCAAAGGTCTCACGCCAGCTTTCATAATGCAGGGGCATGGAATCAACCAGTGTTCCATCGCAATCAAATATGAGGGCTCGGATATTCTTATCTATTCTAATCATATTTTTACTCTTTGTTGCTTAATTTTGTGTTATAATAATTTCTGAACCAATTACCATATTAGGATTTAATAAATTACGCACTTCTTAATGTTAATGTCCTTAATATTCTATCAATCCTTCTTCTTTCATCCATTCCACCGCTTCGTATATGGCTTGAAAGGAAGAATAGCGGGGTTTATAGTCCAGCAATCTTTTTGCTTTTTCAATGCTGCAATTCGGACTGTGCAGAATGTGATCCATAGATCTGCTAATATCCAACTCCGTTAAGCCGGCTTTCCATTCATCTCCGGCCATGAACTTAAGATTAGCTTTCTGTCCAAACCAGGAAGCAACCGTCTCGGCGTATCCTCTAATGGTCACCGCTCGTTCCGAAACAGCATGAAAACTTTCACCTATGGCAGCATTCCTATTTATCATAGCTTTAAAGAATATCTGCGCAAGATCATCTACATGAACATGATGTAATGTTTCCATTCCATAAGTCGGTAGCAGAAGTTCTTCTCCTTTGGCAAGAATAGAAAATATTTTCGGATTAAAATTTCCAAGCGGGTTGAGTGGAATCCATCGCGGTCCGACAATATGTCCTGCTTGTATAATCGTTGCCGGAAAGCCGTTCTTTTTATGTTCATTGAGTAGATAATCTTCGATTTCCGCTTTATTGATGCCATATTCACCAAAAGGATTTCGGCTCTCCTCTTCTTTAGTCGGAACGACAACGCTATGTCCGTGTTGCCATATACTGCCGCAAACAAGATAATGTCCGATATTTCCTTTAAGAGCTTCAACCAACTGCTGAGCGCTTTTACGAGTGAAACAGATCATATCAAAGACAACATCCGGCTGAAGTTCTAAAATCTTCTGTCCGAATATTCCTTCCGCTTCCGCCTTGTCCCGGTCAATTTTTACTTTTTTGACGTGTTTCCAGGCGCTGTGTTCTATGTAGGGTTTCATATCTCCCCGACTGATGGAAATAACTTCATGTCCGACTTCCACTAAGCGAGGGACAAGAAAAGTTCCTATATGCCCGGTTCCTCCGATGATAACCGTACGCATATTTGTCTCCTGATTTTTATTATTAAATATAATTTCTTCCTTCTTCTATCATAATCATATAATTTTCTATCGGAATATAATTGGTCACCCAATTTCCGGCACCTAGAAAATATCCTCCTCCGGGTACGCATATATCAAGAATCTCACGGGTTTTGTTGCGAATAGCTTTTTCATCTCCGCGAGCTAATAAATCGACATCCACACCTCCCAAAAGAGAGAGCCTGTCACCATAGCGTTTTTTTACTTCCGTTACAGGAAGTATATTTTCTTCAAAAGAGTGCTTGGCATCTATTCCGACAAAGTCAATATATTCATCCATTAAATCATACATTTGTCCACACGAATGAAAAAAGAAATATTTTCCTTTTTGATGAGCCAGATCAGCCATTTTTTTATGCCAAGGCATAAACAGTTGGCGTATGTCATCCGGAGCTATCATGGTTGATGATTTATATCCGAGGTCATCGGATAAATAGATGACTCCCTGGTTGTCAAAATCGCAGTAAGACTTGATTATTGCCAAATCAAATTCGGCCACTTTTTTAGTAACCGCTTCAATAAGCTCACGATCTTCGAATAGTTTAAAACAAAAATTTTCAAATCCAAAAAGAGGACGTACCACTTCCCATAGGTCAAGGACGGCAAAAGTACGCATATTATCAGGAAGATTTTTTTCGTAATATTCCAAAACGGAGAAATCCGCATCGGCAGGATCAGGCCATGGATACTCCTCGAAATCTTTCCACGATTGAATAGGTCCTTCGCTTTCTTCTTCCCAATCAAGGGCTTTGGTTCCTGCCATTCGAGCGTTCGGCGGAAATACGCGCATAAGTTCTAACCCCAGAAATTTGTGAATTTCAATGGGTTTCCGGTAGTTATAGTCATCGGCATTGGGATTTAAGTGATCCCATACACCGTATTTTTTTTGGATTTCCTCCTGTATGTTTTCAGCGATACCATGTTCAAAAAAGAATACGCGTTCGGGTGTCCCTTCCCTGCGAAGGTTCTTTTGGAATCCTTCCCAATCTAACTTTATTTGTTTTAACATGTTGATGCTCCTTTATACAAAATTATGTTATTAACTTGGCAACTACATTACTTAATCTTATTCGCTTTTTAATTTTTTAAACAATAATAAGAAATTTAAAATTAATAGCTTTAACAAAATTTAAATTCTCTTGCGGTTTTGTACATTGTATCTATATTTTCAACCGGTGTGTCGTTCTGGATGCTATTACTTGAAACCATAATATATCCCCCGTCTTTTCCTAAAATATTAATGGTATCTTCCACATGCTTTTTGACATCTTGCTGACTTCCGAAAGGAAGTATCTTTTGAGTATCAATGGCCCCGTGAAAAACCATTCTATCTCCGAATTGTTCTTTTAGAATTTTTGGATCCATACCCGCAGCCGTAGTTTGCACGGGATCAATTATATCAATCCCGATTTCAATAAATCTGTCCAAAAGAGGAACAATAGATCCGCAGGAATGTGCCATCACCTTATAATTGTAGCTTTTGGCAAGATTTAGCAATTTTCGATAGTTTTCTAAGAATATTTCATCCCATTGCTCTTTACTAAAAAGAAGGCCGTTTTGGCTACCGAAATCATTTCCGAAAAAGAAGATATTCATTTTCCCTTTCATTGTATGGAAGAACCGGTCATTTAATTCCAGATAAAAATCGGTCATTTTATTGACAAGGGTTTTTATGATTTCAGGATTTATGGCCAAATTAAGAAGGAAATTTTCAAATCCGAACATCCTGTAACTATCGCCAAAAATTCCGGACCAAAAACCCCCGATAATAACTTTATCTTTAAACTCTTCACTCTCTTTCAGAAGAAGGTCAAAATCAAAATTACGTGGGTCAGGCCATTTATAGTTGAGTATATCAGCGGATGTTGTTGCGTTTTCCAAGGGCCCCTGTATGGCCTCATCCGCCCCGAATTTATCATCTTTAACAGTTCGCTTAAATCTAATACCGAAAGGACAAATTCTTTCATTTTCGGTCATTTCCAATTTAGGTCCGGTATAAATCGGGAGGCTCGTTTCGTTCTGACTGATATCTCTGGCAGATAAATAGTAAAAGTCGCAACCTAAAATATCAAGAAGTTCTTTTTCGCTATTAACCCCATAATACGTTCTCAACTTAGTATCAATAGCTTTTTTTGCCTGATAATCAATTGGAACTCGGTCAGGCGTTTTATGCCGAAGAGCCGTATCGACGCGTTCTCTTGCCGTCATTTATTTACCTCTTTGGTACTTATGCCAGATTTCTTTAGCTTCATTGCAATTCTTTACTATGGTAATTACCGATAATCCTTCCGGAGGTAAATTTGAAAATATCCAGTCCATATCTTTTTCGGAAATATCACCCCAAATTATCAATGGTTTGGTAGAAAGAATGGAATGATATTTTTCGCTAAGCTCTTCGGCAGAAGGTCCGCCCTCGTCAATATGAAGTTCAAGAGCATGAAAATTCATTTTCAGGTAAGATTCGGTCGGAACAAATCCCGTTGAGTGCTGATGCATTATTGTTCCCTCAAGGGAATTAACAATGGTACGCATTCGTTCCTCGATGAATTCCGAATAAAGGTCGGGAGAAAGTAATGTTACGGCGTCTTCCTGATACCAAACTGTTTTTTTAGGAGCCCATGCATAATAGTAAAATGAACCGATACCTCCGTAAAAACTTGGGATGCGTTCCAATTGAAATTTTGCAGCTTCCACCCAGAACTTCACCAGCATATCGGCAATCCTATGAACATCATGTGGGGCTGTCAACATTGCCATTACAAATTCGGTTCCACCATATAATGCGGAAAGAAGATCGGTAAGCCCACGCATTCTTGTCGTTGCAATAGGCCATCTCCCTGCGCTTTTAACGGCTAATTCTTTAAACATAACATCCATCAGTTTTACCCACGGATTATCCGGGTCAAATCGAATGTCATAGTTTTTGCTATCAAAAGATTCCGGTGGCTCCGAATAAATAGAACCGGAAGAATGATTTGCATAGATAGGACAGCCTAAAAAAGCCTCCAACCACGGAATGCCCCAATAGGCCGTAGCACTCCAGATGAAATCACCGCCGCATTGTTCGTGCGCTATGTGCAGATTCTCAGAATCGATTATAAATTCTTCTATCGGGAAGTCTTCGGGAGTTAATGCCCTGCCTTCTGCCAATTTAGACATAGAGGGATATCGTGGAATCGGATATTCACTCCCTACATAAAAACCTAATAAAGGACGTTTGTTCTCTCGTCGATGAAACGACTTAAAGAGCTTGACCCTTTCTTCCATCGATTTGAATTGGTCAGTCAAAATTATGTCCTTTTTGATGATCATTTTCCAAGCTTAAATTAACGCGAACGAGTACAATTCGGCTTTATCCATATAGAAACGAATTTTTCGCAGACGTTCAATCTCCGGTTTTGGGTACTCTGCACGAGTAGTAGAACCTACGGGTATTTTGGTTTTTCCTTTCCAGGAAAACGTGTGACGAACATCGTCACCGGTAAAAACATCACATTCCTGCCGACTGAAGCCGGGGATAACATTATCATAGACATCTACGATCTCTGCGGAAATTGATCCATTTTCTTTGCAACGGGCGTTCACCTGAAGAGTCGTTCCATCGGAAATCAGAGGCCTTGTTATTAAAATCCCGGGCCGCGGATGAACGGCATCAAGTGAAACAAAACCATCCAATCTCAATTTCGCAAGGCCCAATGCATATTCAACTTTGCTTAGATCATGCGCTTCCGGCACATCAAGCCCTTCTCTGGCACCGGTTATCCACCAATCGTGGTGATTTTTTGACCCCCCGTAAAAGACAAATAATTCATCGCCTACTTCAATGGGTTTGCTTGGGATAGTAACCATATATTGATCCCAGCTACCCTCGCCATCCGGGGAAATGAACGGTTGTCTTTTATTAAGATGTTCCCAGTTCTTGCCATCTCTACTATAGACCAACCTGACATACAGATTATTCGGAACGTAACGGTGTACATTCAAGAATCCAAGGTTCAAATTGCCGACAGGGTACTGGCATAATCCATAAAATGTTTCATCAAGATCATCCAAACCGTCTTCCGCCGACAGTACCGGATAGAGTTCACCCCAATGAATAAAATCGGCGCTTTCACTTTGCCAAATTCTGCGTTTGTTATTACGTGACCAATCCAGCGGATAATAAGGCGGACTCCAATGGCCGACAACAGGATTTTTAAGATTGCGAGCAACGGCATACATATCATAGTGGCGGGTGTTAATTACGTATATTCTGCTGATAGGGTCGTAATGCGCAATAACCACATCATCCAATTTTGAGCCCGAACGGCCTAATACAGGAGGCGAATTATAGGGTGTCCAGTGTATTCCGTCTCCGGATGCCGCCGCAACAACAGTGGCAACGTCTCTTTTTCCGGGAGAAAACTGTGTGTAAATTCCTTTGAATCTTTTATTTTCATCTTTTTCGTCCGGATCAAACACAAGCCCGAGATTATAGGCATTTGGGATGACGATATTGGTGGCTTTTCCATTATATTTATGTATATCGAATTCCGGTTTCCTCCACACAATTCCGTCTTCGGATTCTGCATAGAGAATATGATAAATACTTTTACCTATTGCCGGCTCACCGGGTTTAATATCCGGTTTGTTCCAATCGGTGTACCAGCACTTGAAAAGATTGTCTTTGGGGTCTCTGATAACTTGCCATGTATTGCATGAAAAATACGTTACATGTTCCCAAGGTTTGTCTTTTACTAGAACCGGATTTTCTTTTATTCTAACCGGTTGATGCCATGTTCGGCATATATTTTCCACGGATTCAATGACTAGATCATCTACGAATATCTGTTTCTCCCTTCCAATGTTCAACATTGTCGGGTCAAATTTCATTGATAATTTCTCCTAATGCATAATCATAATTTTTTTAACGTTTTAATGTTATGCGCCGTATATTTTTTTCTCAATGGCTTTTAAATTTTTCAAACCTTCTTCGGCAAGCGCATCGGCGCTGGGAGCAAGTTTTCTCCAGATTGCGCAAAGCTTGGCAAGTTCTTTAATATCAGGGGTAAAAGATTCAATTGTAATCCACCCCTGGTAATCGATATCTTTCATGGCACGGTACACTTCTTCCCATTGCACCAAACCTGTCCCGGGTATTCCCCGATCGTTTTCACAAGCGTGAAAATGCCCGAGGTAATCACCCGTATTCACAATAGCATCGTAAAAACTTCTTTCTTCCCTTATCATGTGGTAAGTATCAAGATTAATCTTCACATTGGGTTCATCAACATCTTTGCAGAACTTAACGGCGTCTTCTGCAGTATTGATAAAATAAGTTTCAAAACGATTTACCGGTTCAACCGTCAGCATTATCCCCTTGTCCCGGGCATACTTGGCCGCTTCTTTAAAACTTTGCACACCCCATTCCCATTCTTGTTCTGTTCTTTGGGTGCCTGTAAAATATCCCCAGGCGGCATAGCTAACTCCGCCAACACCACAATTTCCACCTGTGATCGCATAAGCTACATCGATACATTTTTTATAATATTCAACACTATTTTTTCTGATATTCTCATCAGGTGATATGGGGTTTGCTTCTTCCGTCATGGTAAGGGCAAAATTAACGCCCATATCATTTTCTTTTAAAGCTGCTTTCGTTTCTTCGATAGGGATGTGATCCGGGTGGCCAAGATGAATTTCTACGCCGTCAAAGCCTAATTTTTTTGCACGGGAGATATAATGAATATCCTCTTTTACAAAGTCGCCAGTCCATAATAACAACATTATTCCATACTTATGCATTTTTTACCTCCTTAATTATTTGTTAAAATTATTATTATATCTTGAATCTAATGCTTTTCTTCTGCTTTCAGCTTTGGCGGCATGGGAGCATAAGCATAAAATTCCAATTGTGGCGTTTGGAACGAGCGATATAACGGGTCACTACCATCCATATTAAAACGAACAATCAATTGGTAGGAAAGATGCTGATTAGTGATCTTGTTAAAACGATCCGGAAGCTTAACGTGAGCTTTCCCGTCTTTGCCCGTCCTAATTTTAAGCAGCGTACCGCCAATTTTCATCCGCTGTTTTAATGGGGTTTTGTTCCATGAATCATATCCCGGTTTATCGCGTTCGACATACCAAAACTCGAGCTCTTTGTCAGGTAGGGGTTTACCGTTTTCTTGTGTCAGACTAATTGTATAACTATTGAGCCAACGACGATGGGTTTTGTCATAATCGCGCACAACCCAAATCTTTGTTCCGATTGTATGGCGATTAACTTTTATGCGAAATGTGTGGAGATTGATGTAATTTTCGTGTCGCCGACCGTAACCAATCGGATCGTCTCCTCCGAAATGGCCGGCACAAGCAATTGTCCCGTCATCCAATGCATAGATCCAGGGTTGGTACACTTCTCCATAACCACTAACGCCTTTTAACGGATGCCAATTTTGTCCTAAATCGTCTGACCAGAAATATTTGCCGGGTCTCATGCATCCAACCAAAATACTGTCCTTTGTCAGACAAACAGTTTCCGGAACTGTTCCGCTATGTACAAATTCCAAAGGTCCGGGCATAAAACATTTTTTATTCCTATACACGAACTGCCTACCAGGTTTGGCAAAGATACTGTTGTTAAAAAAGAGCAAATTTCCATCAGGCAATTCGACAAAATCTGTTTCCGAAACATTTTGTCCGCCAAAAATAGGGAGAGGTCCCTGCCATGACCTGCCCTGATCAAAGCTAAAAAACAAAGACATTTTCATTTCATTGTTTGTATCTAATCTCTTTGCGGTTCGTGTGGGCCTGTCCGTCCCTTTCCCCCAACGAGGCTCGTAGGGTAAACATAACACTAAAGTCCCATCGGATAAAGTCCGCAGCCTGTGCGGGAAATATGCAAAGCGATCTAAACAAAACGGCTTAGCCGGTTTCCATGTTTTTCCGTTGTCTTCCGAAACATGCAGAATTTCGTTTGTCTTAACCGTAGTATCCAGAGAATAAGCCGCCCAGTTGAAGCGCAAAAAACGTCCATCCTTGGTTCGGGCAGAAGCAAATTGATGAACACTGTGCTGGTGGCGATAGGGCTCTCGGGATATCACTTTCCATGTTTTCATGTTATCTGTGGATTCAAGCAGGACAGCTTCCATTAAATACTGTGACTTATCATAGCCGGCCGGTAGCCCCATCTCATACCACCGCTGCGGTGATACTTGTTTCAATGGCTGTTCGGGTAAACTCACTTCTTCGCAACCAATATACCATTGCCCTTTTTCACCCGGGAAAAATGAAACCCATGAAGCATAACCAGGCTGACTCTTGGGACGGTAAACTATGCGAGAGTTAAAATCTACCGCTTCTACTGCTGGTTCTGTTGAATCTGACGAATCTGCTAAACCTCTGCCCAAAGCCCAGGAAAACGATGATGCCAACATAACAAGGATGTAAAATATTATTCTGATATGTTTCAAGGTCTTGTTCCCTGAGTATTTGATAATTTAAACATTATTATTTCTAAAAATCTTTTAATCATTTATTTAAATTCAAAACCATATAAGAAAGCTCTTTTTAAATAAAACTTAGCTTTTTTGGCTCCCTTCGGGGCTTTGTCTCCGCCTTTCCATTTTACTAACAGGGATTTATAATCTCCACTAAGCCGAGGGCAATCAGAACGTGTAAATCCGGGAATCGGATTTCCGTCTGCATTTAAAAGCTCAACTTGCAGGTAACCGGCATCAAAATTCGGTTTACTCACTTTTTTAGGAGGTCTTGTTTTCAAGTTTATGCGAAGTTGTTTCCCCGCCAAGTCTGCTTCTTTGGTAACCGCCATTCCAAGAGTTGGGCCACCGGCAACCGGGGCAAGGGCATACATTCGATCGAATCGCCAATAAGCGCGGCACAAAGCGCTGTTTGTAGGCAGAGCACCACTGGCCTCATCGGCAACATATTCCATTCCAATCTTTTTCCGGTGTTTTCGAGTATCGTGAAGATCGCTATGTAAACCTTCCGAACCACCATAATAAACAAAAAGCGTATCGTTTTGAACGATCAGGTTTTTTGTTTGGAAGATCATCCCGCCACCATAATCTCCAAGCGGAGGATTGTTAAGACATTGACGACGATCGGGATACCACCAGTGTATTCCGTCACGAGAGGCAGCCATTCGTAAATTGAGCACGCCATTAATAGGGAAATCCATCGTGATCATAGCGATATAGCCACCTTTGACTTTGATTGGGACTAATTCAAAATATTCTGCGTCGGGATGATCGCGTGCATCTTTATCAACGAGGATCCGATCCGGATTCCTGAAAAAGCTATTGCCATCTTTACTGACGGCCCGGGATATCGTTCGAACGGCACCATTTGCACCGGCATAATCCCATACGGGTTTATAATCCGTTTTTCTTACATTACGCAATTCACAATAATAAGTAATGTAGCCACCCTTTCCATCGGGATAGACGAAAGCAACCGCCGAATTCATCGGGCCTTTGATGTTTTCATTAATACATTCCCATTTTTTACCGTCTTTTGAATGGTAACGGCTGAGCATACTGTAACCTTCATTCCATAATTTTTCAAGATAACGGCGTTCCTGTGCAATACCCTGAAATACAAACATCTCGTAAGGCCATTCTTTATTTTTGGGATTGACAATAACCGAAGCCCATCTTCTGCCAACAACTTTCTTGCCGTCGAACATCAAATTTGTTTTCTTGTATTTTCCATAAGGGAAATAGGGAAGCTCAGGTCTAATCCAATGAACACCATCCTTGCTTTCAAAATAGCATAAGTGGCTGTTCCCTTCATTTTTTGAACTTAATCCTTTCATTTCGACTTCCGCCGGTGCACAAAATATCCAGGCCTTCCATAGCCCATCTATCGGATCGATTAGAATTGTACCGTAGGACATTACACTACCGGCATCCCATGGCATTTCCCCCTCAATCAATGGATTGTTTTTGTCCGGCTTACCGTTCTCCACCCGCCAGGCGACCAAGTTCAATTCGCTAAAATCATCGGGCATTAATAAAGGCATACGATTTCCATGCTCTTTTGTAAGCATTTCTTGGGCTGACAAACCGGAGACAATAAAGTTTAATAAAATAACGCCGGATAAAATAAAACCCCATAAAGCATTAATTGATTTGCTCATGATATTTCCTCTTACCATTAATTTAAGTTACCATTTATTTCTTCAGGTATTTATCTAAAAAAGATAAAACCGCCGGTCTTAAGTCTTTTTGTGGCGGTTGCAAGTCAAAACTGTGGCCTGCTCCTTTCACCCAAATAACCTCGCTTGGTACGCCGAATTTTTTGAGTTTTTCGTCCATTTCTTTGCATTGTTTTACGGAAACCACTTTGTCTGCTGTACCTTGTATTAGAAGGAACGGGGGTTCATCTCCGTCAATATGATTTATCGGTGAAGCTAAGTCCCATAATTTAGGATCTTTTTTCTGGCTGATGCCTAAAAATATTCCAACCAAAGTTTTATGATTCCAGGGTTCATCCGTACGCTTATATTTGAATTCTTTCAGATTGTAAATTCCATACAAAGCCACAACAGCCTGCACTTTACTGGAAACACCCTTGTACGGTCCGGGGGGTTCCAATCCTTCTTCCGGCCCAACCGTACCGACCATTGCCGCTAAATGGGCTCCGGCGGAGCCGCCCATTACGCCGATATGATCCGGATCAATATTGTATTTATCTGCATTTTTTCGTAAGAATTGCACCGCGGTTTTGCAGTCATAAAGAGCTTGAGGCCATGAACCAGAATCAGGGGTGGCTAATTTATATTCAATGAAGGCGGCTACGTAACCATGTTTCGCAAGCGTTGTGCAAATGCTTTTCCCACGCTCAATGTTTTTATCACCGGACATCCACCCTCCCCCGTGAATATATACGATACCGGGGAATGGCTTATTTTTTTCAGCGGTTATGGGTAGATACAAATCCATCTTTTCTTTTCGGTTAGGAGTTAAATACGGAATATCTTTTTCAATTCGAATTTTATAAAGATTTTCCGAATTATTTTTAATGTTCAGATGCGAGTTTGCTTTGCTATTGTTCGAAGCCTTTTTGTCATTCACTTTTGTGCACATCATTAAAAAAGAACTAAATAGCGTTATCAAAATTATCAAACTTGTAATTCTTTGTAATCTCATAAAACACATCCACTTAGTTTAGTGTTATGAATTCTATAATAATATGATTTACTCTCGCCATTCTCTAATCTTCCTCAAAAGCTAATTTTTTATACCAAGTATTATATAATATACTAACGCCTGTTATTGTAATAACGAAACTAATTAGCGAATAGACATACCAATGACCTATTAAAAACATGAAAGTTAAATAAAACACCAAAATAGAAATAGAGCCGACGATTACATTTGTAAGTATAATTGAGGTTTTGTTTAAATTATAATTAAGTTCTCTTTTTGTTAATCCCGAAGCTATGCGTATGGGTTTCCAATAACCTTTCGGTTTAACATCGCGAAAGAATTTAATAAGCACATTTTTATCGGTAGGTTCGGTTAATAAAGAACCGGCAATACAACCGATTAACGCTACAATATTTACAGCAGGAGCATAAACATAGATCGGTGTTTCCGGTCGGACTATCACAATCAACGAAACGATCATTCCGAGTAAAGCGCCGATAGCATATCCCCAACTGTTTAGCCTCCACCAGAACCATCGGAGTATATTTGGAATAAGATAACTCCCGTTGAGTCCAACGACTAACCACGCCCATATCTGGTTTATAGATTCAGCATGAAAACCAATTACAATTCCCAAAACGACAATGCCAACGCTGGCAAGATAACTGTAAAGCACTAAGGTCTTTTGACTCGGATTTCGCTTAAAAGGCTGAATCAGATCACGCACAACCATTGAGGCTCCAACATTAACTATTGTGCTAAAAGTGGACATGAATGCACCGACAAAGCCGGCCAATACAAATCCCTTGATTCCCAAAGGAAGATAATCTCTTAAAATAGTCGGTAGAATCCTTTCAGGATCCTTAATATTTACAAGGCCGCTAATAGCAAGGTAAGTTATTGATGCTATCATAATATATCTAAATACGTAAAAGAGTGCATGACCGGCTCCGGTTTTGGAAGCATGTTTTGAATTAGGACTTGCGAAGTATCTCTGTTCGGCAAATCCTCCTCCTCCGGCAGAGCCGGTCGCCATAAAAATGCCGCTCATTAACCAGATTAGACTCAGCATTCCGAACATTTCATATCCCGCGTGCATAGTTCCTTTAAGCTCGGGCATTTGCCATTGGGGCAATAAAGAAGTGGAAAAATTTGCATGAAGTATTGTCGTGTCTACGTGAGTAAAAGCAATAATTGCTACAATAATGGAGCTAATGGCTAATATTGTCCCTTGCATAACATCGGTAAATACAACAGAAGTAAAGCCTCCGATAACCACATAAGTCGTAGTTACAATAAACAGTCCGATTGCACATTGGGTTGGCGTAAACGGCAAAAATGTTGCGGCAAATTTACCGGTTCCTTTAAAGGCTATTGCAATCATAAAAGTCAAAAAAATAACAGCAATAACCGCGAACGTAGTACGTGCAAAAACTCCCCCCTTATCTTTACCAAACCGTGCTTTGAGCAATTCAGCCGCAGTCATAACGTTTGTTTTGCGCAACCACCTTCCCAAATAACTCATTAAAAATGCCCCGATAAAAAAGGCAAAAGAGGCCAATAACCACCAAGCTTTCATACCCAAAACATAAAAAAGGGAAACAACCCACATAGTACCGCTTATATCAAAACTACCGGCCGCACTCGACATTCCCAATGCCCACCAGGGGAGTGTTTTTCCACCGAGAAAATATTCTTCGATATTCTTTGACGCCCGTTTTCGAAGCCAGATACCCACAGCTAATACCAGAATAAAATAAGTTAGAAGGATTCCAATATCGACTACTGACAATTTAATGTTAGTCATAACCAATTCTTTCTATATTGTTTTTTTATTGATAATTCTGAGTATCCCGTTACTTTCTCCGACTATTCGAATTACTAATCCACTCTTAGCCCTCCGTTTTGGTCAATGATCTCACCGGTAATAAACCCTGCAAGTGGATCTACCAAGAAGCGGACCACATGAGCAAATTCTTCCGGTTCGCAGAAACGGTGGACGGGAATTTTTTCAAGCACTTCTTTGCGCTGGGCTTCGGTCAATTGTTCCATGATCATCGGTGTGCGTACATAAGCCGGGGCTATTCCGTTCACGGTAATACCATAAGCGGCTGTTTCAACGGCTAGTGAAAACGTTAGTGCAATCATTGCTCCTTTTGATGTGGAATAGGCCGTACCTGCCGTGAGTCCGCCATTTTTCCCTGCAAGAGAACAGGTGTTAATAATTCGCCCCCATCTTTTCTTTTTCATTGATGGAATGACGGCCTTCGAAAGATAAAAGGCGCCGTCTAAATTAATTCGATGGATTCTTCGCCATTCTTCCGGTGTGGTGGATTGCGATTTATTATTGGATAAGATTCCGGCGTTATTGACTAATATATCAATGGTCCCGAATTCTTTTGTTATTTTGGTCATAGCATCTTCTACTTGATCGGGATCGCCAACGTCGAAGACGATTGAGTAAGTTTCGCCTTTAAGCTCTGTTGCCATTTTGTCAAGTCTTTCTTTATCTATATCAGCCAGAACAACCTTCATCCCTTCTTCAAGTAAAACCTTTGCCGTCGCCTTCCCCAAAACTCCTGCTGCGCCGGTTATCATAGCTATTTTTTGCTCGCCCATATCATTTTTTCCTAATTTATTAAATTCATTTTTTCATATTTTTTTTCAAGGAAAAAACCTATATTTTCCATTACTTTTCTTTCAATGTTTTCATTGGCTTCAAAGGTGTCCGAAGCTATATGAGGTGTTAAGATAATATTGTCGAGCTTTCTCAAATCATATTCCGGAGATATCGGTTCATACGGCTCTTTATTAAATACGTCAACGCCTGCCGCTTTTAATTGAGATGATGTCAGAGCCTTAAAAAGTGCTTTTTCATCGATAAGTGCGCCTCTGCTTGTATTTATTAAAATACTTCCCGGCTTCATCTTATTGAGACGTTCCTCATTGAAAAAATATCGGGTTTTTTCATTGACCGGAAGATGGATCGAAACGATATCGACTTTTTTAATAAAAGATTCAAAATCCGTGAAATATTCTTTTAACCCGTAATGAGATAAAAACGAGTTCGCGGACATATTTTCTTTTGCTGCTTGGATTGATAACGGGAGAGCGTCGAAGGCAAATACCCGCATGCCAAATCCTTTGGAAGCGATAAGAGCCGTTTTTTTACCGATACTGCCCAAGCCGACGATCCCTAATGATTTCCTAAAAAGTTCAAAACCTCTTTCCGGTTTGAATTCGTTATTATGCATACGGCTATCCATCGTTGGAATTTTTCGCGCTATACTCAGTAGAAGGGCAAAAGCATGCTCAGCCACAGAACGGTCAACTGCTTGGGGAGTATTTGCCAGCAAAATGTTATATTTTTTGCATAGGGCCAGATCTATTCCATCAAAACCAACGCCATGCCTTGCAATCAGTGAGGGCTCCTGGCCCGCATTTTCATTTAGCGCAAGATAAAGATCGCCGGTATATTTTTCGACGCCTAAAACAACGATCCGCGCTCCGCTGGATCTAATACTTCGAGCGACCTCTTTCTCATCCGGTGCGCAGGATATCCATTCAATTGAGTCGGTGTATTCCGAAAAAACATGCTCCCCTTTTTTGTATTCCTTTTCTGTTATGACAACCGGAATTTTCATTTTTTCTCCTCGTATTTTGCCAGTGCTTCTTTTGCTGTTTTTAATGCATCCCGGGAACCTTGATCCAAATATACATCATCCATACCTAGAGCGATGAATTTAAATCCATCATTTATAGCGCGAATAATTGTTTCTTTTTTCGGAATTACCACATGAATTCCGGCTGTCTTTCCGGCTTTTTCTGCAGCTTTGACAACTGATTTAAAAGCGGATAGTAAAAGGGGGTGTGATGTTTCTCCGACAACTCCGTAGGAACCGCTCAGATCATAAGGTCCCATAAAAACACCGTCTATGCCATCGACTGCTAAAATGGAATCAATGTTTTCAACAGCCTCCTTTGATTCGATCATAACCAAAACAACTGTATTTTTGTTTGCATTGGAAACATATTCGGAAAATTGCGCCCCGTAATCATTGGCCCTAGAAAAGGCAAAGCCTCTTATCCCTTCCGGAGGATATTTTACCGCTTTTACCGCATTTCGAGCTTCTTCTGCGTTATTCACTAAAGGAACGATAACGCCTTCGGCACCTACGTCCAGCATTTGACGGATAGTTAATGTATCATTTTCACGAACGCGAACAAGAGGAACGGCTCCACGACCATGCATTGCACGAGCTATAGAAGTAAATTCCGCTACATCAATATCTGTATGTTCACAGTCAACTACAATCCATTCAAAACCAACATTTGCCAAAATTTCAGCTATTCCCGGGTGGCCTAGTTGAATCCATGAACCGAGTGTTACCCTTTTTTCTAAAAGTGCTTCTTTTAATAAATTCATTTTAAATTCTCATTTTCTTTATGAAACAATATGTACAGCGGTATGAATAATTTTTGCTGAATAATTGAATCAGTAGAGTAAATATCATACGCGCAGTTTGACACTTAAACAGCAGCAATCATTATTCATGGTATAGAATAACATGATTTTGGGGTATTCTCACCCCATTTAATAAATGATTTCAACTCTTTTCAGTTATATCACATTCATGTTAATTAGAAGAATACCATGTAAACACCCTATTATCAATATATGAACTTTTATATAATTAAAAATGTTAAAATTTGTTCATATATGATTTTGTAATGGATAATAATAAAATATTAGCCTATTTGTCAAGAAATAATTCACCAAATTTATCAACTGTTATTACACAAATCACTTAATTGTTATAATTTTCTTGATTTAATGGTTATATATGATTATTATTGTAAAAATAATTCAAAACAACTCAACTGTATTGGTCGAGTTTATGAAACTATCACCATCTAAACGCAGACGCAGTTTTATAGTTGCTACCGATATACGAAATTATTTATAAAAAAATTTTACCATTTATTAAAGAAGGAGAAAAAATGCCAAAGCCGGATATTTATGAAAGAAAAATGATTGATGTTTTAACCCCAAACGTAAAAGCGGCGGTTCTGAAACAGTATATTGGTGATACATTCAGGCTGGTCGGATGTACTCATGAAGCGGGTTACAAAAATGAATTTCTTGAACATTATCCAATGGAACGGCATTCGGTATTTAAAACCACAGCAGAGTTGGGCACTTATAACCATCACCAGCTTATAACCAA
>JALWEA010000616.1:0-447 GCA_027039465.1 Calditrichia bacterium
AAATAGGGCTTATCATTAATCAAATAATAAAAACACTAATAGGCTCAATATTATCGATTAATATCCAAGCCCTTTTAAAAATGGAATGCAAAAGATGTCCCGATTATTACTCGTTGATTTTGTTGCTTTTTGTTTCTCAAAGTAACTGTCATAAATAGTTTTTCACAGCACAAACCGCCATACCAGCTTGGTCAATACCGTGGTGTTGGTGGCGTGCACGCTATGACCGGAAGTGTCCAGGCCCTGATTAACCACAAAATAAAAACTGGTGCCGGGGGTCGGAATCCAGTTCACACGGAAGTTGAGCAACACTTCATTATTATTGTTATTCCATTGCCCGAAAATCGAACCGATCAAATCCGGATTAATGGCCATGGATAGGCGTCCGCTCACTTCGTGAATGATAAAATCACCTCCGGGTAAGGAAACAAAATTCTGCGAATAATT
>JALWEA010000616.1:457-2133 GCA_027039465.1 Calditrichia bacterium
AATTAACACTTGCTCTTACATGACGATTGATTTGGTACACATTCCGCAGCGCCAAAACCAATCGACTTCCGTTGTAGTATTGCCCCCAATTAAAAAAGATAAAATAGTGATAGGGTTTTGCCCGGAATGATCCGTATTGCAATTCATAACAGGTAAACCAATATTCTCCTTTAGGAATGACCACGCCTTTATGAATTTCAAAATCTTCCATCAAATTTTCAGCCCGACGCTGGATATTTGCTTCGAAAAAATCACCACTCTTGGTTATAAAGCCTAACGGACGAAATTCCGACCATAATGACTGAACTTTGTGCGTTTGATCATCAACGTAATAATTAAAATCAAACGGTTTAAAAACAAGCTTTTGAATCCACGGAATAAATTTAGGTCGCGGCTTGATCCGCAATTCGGCATTATACATTTGGTAATTGGTACGCTGCTGAAATCCTACTTCCGGATTAAAATTCATATCCGCCCGATCCCAGGCGGCTGAAAAATCAATGAAATCGTTTGGGAAATCAACAAAAACTCGGCTGGCCAATCCTTTTTTATTCTTGCGATCGGAAGTGTAACTTTGGGCAATGGCACCGCCAACGGAAAAATTCTTATTTCCAAACATATTTGAAGTGGAATAGAGAAAATCAGTCCCGTAAACCATATTGCGTCGTCTAGGTTCCATTTTTCCCACTCCGATTACGCCTATGGTCGATTGTTTAAAAATATCCTGTTTCCAACGCAATACCGTGTAATTGGTAGAAGGAATGGTATCCTTACGAGCGGTTTGCAAACTCATGGCACCAATGGTTGTGGCACCTTCTTTTCCTAAAAGTCTGGCTCCGGCCAAAATGGGGATTGCTTTTCCGTCTTTTGTTAATCCTATGCGACGGCTGTAAAACGGAAGCGTCCTTCTGCTTAAAACAAAATTAAAATAGTTACGTCCTTCCAAAAAGAAAGCTCTTTTTTCGGGATAGTACAGAGAAAAACGCGTTAAATTCACACGCATCCGATCCGACTCAACCTGAGCAAAATCCGTATTCACGGTTAAATTCAGTTTCATGCTGGGCGTAATCAGGTAATTTAAATCTCCGCCGCCGTTCAATCTTGTATCGAGAGGGGCATCGGAATAGGCTTCGAATCCGGTAATTCCGTACGGTTTGAATTCTATCAGCGTCACGCCTTTAATGCCCGTCAGAATGCCGGCACGACTCACCTGTTCCAGTTCGGCATCGCGCGACCAACCCTGCCACAGCACCTGTTCCCGTTTGCGGCGAATATTGCGTTCAAAATTAATACCCCAAATCTGTTCCGGCTTGGTACTGAATTTTAAGGTTGAAAAGGGAACCACAAATTCGGCAAACCAACCGTTTTTCGCGATGGTGGTTTTTACATTCCAGACACCGTTCCAAGTTTCGTTAACTCTGTCGCCATTATTCTGAATAAGCGCATCAAAACGAGCGGCATTGGGATTGGTTACGAACAGATAACCGTTGCGCCCGTCATGATAGGTATCCAAAATAAATTCGAAGTTGTCATCACTGTCATAATCAAAATCACGTTTCATACCTTGTGCCACCAGTTCGCTTACATTGGTATCGTAACACCAAACGCCGATGTACAAATTTTTATGATCGTACAAAACGGCCACTTCCGTGCGTTCGGTGGCAGGTTGCCCTTCG
>JALWEA010000617.1 GCA_027039465.1 Calditrichia bacterium
TGACGGCTTCCTGAAAATAACCGATCGCAAAAAGAATATCATCGTAACTTCCGGCGGAAAGAATATTGCTCCGGCTCCCATCGAGAACGCCTTAACCATGACGCAATACATCGAGCAGGCGGTGGTAATCGGCGATAAGCGCAAATTCTGCACGGCGGTTATCGTACCCGCTTACGAAGCGGTTAAAAACTGGGCCAAAGAACAGGGCAAGGACATTAATTCCTACGGGGACATGCTGAAGTTGGAAGGTTTGCGGGAATTAATCCGTCAGGAAATTGACAAAGTAAACGAAGGTTTGGCACGTTACGAGACCATCAAAAACTTTATCATTGCGCGCGAACCGTTCAGCATTGAAAGCGGTGAATTAACGCCGTCGTTAAAAACCAAGCGTCGGGTCATCGAACAGAAGTACAAAGAAGAAATCGATAAAATGTATCAGGTCTGATTGACGGCATGGGCAAAATTAAGAAGCATCCTCCGGTTCAATTATTCATGGCCGTTACCTTCAATCCCGCGCAGACGGATGAATCGGTGATTTTAAAAAGGATTGAAGGATTGTTCGGAAAAATCGAACAAAAAAGCGCCTTGTACGACTTTGACCGATTCACGGACTATTATGAAAAGGAGATGGGCAGGGGACTGAAGAAACGTTTTGTCACGTTTTACAACTTAATTGAACCGGAGGCTTTGCCGGAGATCAAAGTGCAAACCAATGCTTTGGAAAAAGAAATATCCGGAGCGGAGCAGCGCAGCGTAAACATTGATCCCGGCTATTTAACCTTGTCCAAAATTGTTTTGGCTACTACAAAAGATTATTCCCATCGCTTGTATTTGGGCAAAGGGATTTTCGGTGATTTGCATTTAGTGTTCATCAATAAGACCTTTCGAACCCAACCATGGACGTATCCCGACTATCAGCAATCTTCGGTGATCGAATTTTTTCTGAATTTGCGTAAAATTTATCGGGATAAATTGGGGGAATATTTGGAATTTAATCCGTAACTTGAAAGGATTTAAAGTTAAATGGTAAATTTTGTTATTATAGTGATCGTCAGTTACCTATTCGGATCGTTTCCTACGGCGATCTTAGCAGGGAAGTTGCTTAAAAAGATTGATATTCGTGATTACGGCAGCGGAAATGCCGGGGCCACCAATGTGTTTCGTGTTTTGGGCTGGAAAGCCGGTTTAAGCGTTTTGTTAATCGATATGCTCAAAGGGTTTATTCCGGTTTTTTTTATTGCGCCTTATTTCCAACCGAATCCGGACACGGTGATTTATTATCAGGTCGCGGCTGCCGTTGCGGCCATTGCCGGGCATATCTGGACGATTTTTGCGGGCTTTAAAGGCGGTAAAGGCGTGGGCACTTCCGCAGGCGCTTTTTTGGGACTAGCGCCGTTGCCCTTGCTGAGCGCTCTGCTGTTCTTCGTCATTGTTGTGGGACTGACACGCTATGTGTCTTTGGGGTCTTTGCTGGCCAGCCTTGTTTTTCTTTTGGTACTGTTGCTGCAGAAATACATGTTTGGCGTAGCCATTTCGCCCGTGCTGATTTATCTGAGTATTGTAATCGTGATTTTGATTTGGTACGCCCATCGCAGCAATATCAAGCGTCTTTTGCAGGGAGAGGAGAATCAAATCGAATTTAAGAAGAAAGACTGAGAGCAGATGTGGCGTCCGGTTCCCGAGTGATTCTGTCGCCCCTACTTCGGACAACGCAAGATGAAAGGCAGAATCGTATCAAGGGACGGACAACATGTCAATAGTAGGTCGGGAACCATGGTTAGCGCCACGGATTATTAAGATGGTAACACGGATTTAGGAAAAAGAGTTAAAGGCTGTCATTGCGACCCGCCTGAGGCGGAGAAGCAATCCCATTCAAAGTGGCAACGGACGAAAGGGATTCTTCATCCCGAGAATAGGGATTCAGAATGACAGCCTACCAGATGTCAATAGTAGAGTAGCGCAGCGAAAGATAGGAGCAAAAGTACCGACAGAGCCGCATTTGTTTTTTTCCACCCCCTGTTGTCCCCCTCGTAGTTATTAAGTGTAAAGTCAAGAGAAAGGACGACATTTTTTGTATGTCGTCCAAAACGTTTGGCTACCTATTGACATATAGGTCTTGGGCTATTATTT
>JALWEA010000618.1 GCA_027039465.1 Calditrichia bacterium
CGAATTTTCAACAATCGCTCAATTTAGGTTAAAACTATTCAACTACTAAACTATTCAACAATTTAACCAGTTAGCCGTTAAACCAAAACCCATCGGGGGAAGCCATGAAAATACTCTTCACTCTTCTGCTAAGCATTGGCCTTTTGAGCCAAAACGGATTTAGTCAAGCAGCCTATATTCATCACGGCTTAAATGTAACCGTTCAACCGGACAAGCATTTCGTGACCGTCGTCGATACCCTTACTTTCCCCAAAGGCGCCGCCCCGTCCCAATGGGAATTTTTGCTCAATAAAAATCTAACCGTAAAATCTTTGAGTCCGGTAGCAAAAGTACACCTATTGCAATCCGATGTAAAAGCCCGGGATACGGGTATGGATATGGAAGCGCCGGAAGTTGCCGCACGTATCAAGCAAAACCGTTACGCGCTTCGGTTCAAATCGCAGGTAAAGTTACCATTAACCATCATTCTTCAATATTCCGGCACCATTTACAATACGGTACGCCCCCTTTCGGAAGAATATGAACGCGCGTTCAGCACCACGCCCGGCATAATTGACACGCAGGGTGTTTATTTAGCCGGTTCCAGCGATTGGATTCCCTGGTTCAACAACAATTTGATTACGTTTCGATTAACAACCCGACTGCCCCGGGAATGGGATGTTGTCAGCCAAGGTCGGCGCATCCTGCACACGGTTCAAAACGGCCAAAGAATCGTTTCCTGGTTAAGCAAAGAGCCCATGGAAGAAGTGTTTTTAATCGCTGCCAAATTCCATGAATACGACAAACAGGTGGGCAAAGTTAAAGTGATGGCTTTTTTGCGGGAACCCGATCGTGCTCTGGCGGACAAATATCTGGTTGCCACCGGCGAATATCTGGAAATGTACCGGCAACTGATCGGCCCCTACCCATTTTGGAAATTTGCCCTGGTTGAAAATTTTTGGGAAACGGGTTATGGCATGCCTTCCTTTACGTTATTGGGGCCGCAAATCATCCGCTTCCCGTTCATTTTACATTCATCTTACCCGCATGAACTGTTGCACAATTGGTGGGGCAACAGTGTTTATGTGGATTTTAAACACGGCAATTGGTGCGAAGGCCTAACCGTTTACATGGCCGATCATTTGATTAAAGAGCAACGCGGTCAGGGCGCCGCTTACCGCCGCTCCACCCTGCAAAAATACACCGATTACGTTAATCCGACGAACGATTTTCCGTTAAGTAAATTTCTCTCTCGCCATGATGCCGCTACCGAAGCGGTCGGTTACGGAAAATGCATGATGATTTGGGATATGTTGCGCGAAGATGTGGGCGATGGGAATTTTATTGCCGCCGTACAAAAATTTTACCATGACAATAAATTCAAACACGCTTCCTTTGATGATTTGCGCAAAGCGTTCGAAGCGGTCTCCGGTAACGATTACAAGGCTTTCTTTAAGCAATGGGTCGATCGCACCGGCGCACCCACACTGGAATTGCGAAATGTTAATGTCAAAAAGATAAACAATCGCAATCGGCTAAGTTTCACCGTGGTACAGACACAAAAAGAAGCGCCCTTTGATTTAAAAATTCCGGTAGCCGTTTCTTTTGCTGATAGCGTGCATTTTGAACGGATTCATCTGAAAGGACGGCGCGCTACCTTTTCCTTCGAATACCCGGAACGTCCGGCCATGATTCGTCTCGATCCTCAATTTCATGTATTCCGACGTTTGCATCCCAATGAAATTCCGCCGGCATTATCCAAAATTTTCGGTGCCAAAAAAGTGCTCATTATCTTGCCCGACAATGCCGATCAACAAAGCCCTTACACTCAATTAGCATCTATTTGGAGTCAAAGCAAACGCAAAGACATTGAAATCAAAAAAGCATCGGAAGTGAAATCACTACCTGCCGACCGCGCTATTTGGGTGTTTGGCAAGGATAATCCGTTCGTCGAACAAGTGAAATCCCAATTAAAAAATTATGATGTTCGGATTACGGATAAAGCCGTGCGCATCGAAAAAGCTACGGCCGTCTATCCAAACAACTGCATTGTGGTCACTGCTCGCAATCCCCAAAACCCTTCAACCGTAATGGTTTGGCTAACAATCTGGAGCAAAGAGGCTGTCCCTGGTCTGGCGCGCAAACTTCCCCACTACGGCAAATACAGCTATTTGGTGTTTACGGGCAACGAACCCACCAATGTGGAGAAGGGTCAATGGCCGGTGGTGCATTCACCTTTAACGACGCTCATTCCCTTACCGGATGGCCGGATGCCGCATCACTTTAAGAAAGAACTTCCCAAGCGTCCGCCTTTGGCCCGTTTGGCTCCTTTGTTCTCGGCGCGTAACATGCTTAAAGATATCAAATATCTCTCGAGTGATGCTTTGCAAGGCCGGGGTTTGGGCACAAAAGGAATTCAAAAAGCGGCAAAATACATAGCCAACTCATTTAGTAAAGCGGGGCTAAAGCCAGGTGCCGATAACGGAACCTTTTTCCAGACATGGCAAGATGTGGTGGATGCCTCGGGTAAAAAGGGAACGGTCAAAAATGTGATTGCCTTATTACCTGGCAGCAATCCGAAATATGCGCATCAAGCCGTCGTTGTGAGCGCCCATTACGATCACCTAGGTTTGGGCTGGCCGGACGTGCACAAAGGAGATGAAGGGAAAATCCACCACGGCGCCGACGATAATGCCAGCGGTGTGGCGGTAATGTTGGAATTGGCCCGTGTTTTGGCCCAAGGCTCCCCGCCCCAACGCACCATCATTTTCGTTGCTTTTACCGGCGAGGAAAACGGCTTGCGCGGTTCACAATATTTTGTAACGCATTACAAACGCTTCCCTGCCAAAAATATTATTGCCGACTTGAACCTGGATACCGTGGGACGCCTGCACGACAAAAAAGTGCTCATCCTGAACGGCTCCAGCGCGCGTGAATGGCCTTTTATTTTCATGGGCGCAGGTTATGTAACCGGAGTGGAAACGGAAATGGTCAGTCAGCAATTGGATGCCAGTGATCAGGTAAGTTTTATTAATGCGGGTATTCCGGCCGTCCAAATATTTTCGGGCGCCCATAGTGACTATCACCGCCCGACTGACACCTGGGATAAAATCGATCCGCAGGGCTTGGTTAAAATCGCTTCGTTGACCAAAGAGGTGCTAATGTACTTAGCCAATGAGCGTAAAGAGCCGTTAACATTTAAAGGAAGTCAGGGGACGGCTCCAGCTCCGGGCCAACACAAAGGCCGTAAAGTAGCCGCAGGAACAGTACCGGATTTTACCTTTAGGGGGAATGGCGTACGCATCCAAAGCGTGGAGGATGGCTCTCCCGCAAAAAAAGCAGGCTTGATTTCCGGAGATATTATTGTGGGCATTGACGGCCGACCGGTAAAAAATTTAAAAGATTATTCCGATATTTTAAAAATGCACAATCCGGGAGATGTTATTCAGGTTAAATTTAAACGAAAAAATGAACTGCGGGAAACAAGGATTCGGTTAAAGGCGCGGTGAGGGTGGATGAGGTTAAGAGTTAAGGGTTAAGGGAAGCGTTATTCGTATATTCGTTATTCGTTAATCGTAAAGGTCTGTCATTGCGATCCCGACGAAGTCGGGAGAAGCAATCTCTTCCAAAGCAGCAACGGCCGGAAATGGTGGAAGGGATTGCTTCACTCGTGCCTCGCTACTATTGACATGTAGTGGCGCGTCCGGTTCCCGATTCTCGGGACACTCGGGAACCGGACGCGGTCAAAGACAACAGGTTATCGAGTAGTTCCGCTTTAGCGGAATGTATCGAGATACGGTTGTCGAGTGGAGTCCGCGCCAGCGGGATCGTATCGAGACACGGTTGCCGCAACAGTTCCCAGTTCCGAATTCCCAATTAATACGGATAACGAATACGCACTGAACCCTAAATAAAAACCGGACAAATTCAGTAATTCGGATATTAAAAAATTCAGGAGAAATAAATTGTTTAAATCCAAAATCATCCTTATGGTAATATTCCTTGCGCAAATGCTAAGTGCGCAGTCCAGTTGGCAAGCAATCACCATCTCGGATTCAACGCTGGATTTCGGATCGGTCACCGCTTACGATCAACACAGCCAAACATTAACCCTTTTCAACAACGAAGATTCCACGGTTCGGGTGCTTTCCGGTCAGTTTGACGAAGACGAGTTCTTCACCGATTTGCAATCGACGGACATTCCCGCCCACGGCCAGTACGATTTTCACATCTATTTCAAGAGCGGTCAAAATGTCGATTACACGGATTTTTTACGCATCGCAGTTAACGCAGGCATTCACCCTATTATTGTGCAATGCTCCGCCGAAGCCTACTACACCGATTCATATTACGATCCCACGCAAAACAAATGGGGGGCCGATTTAAAAGCAGCCCTGCACAACCTCATCAAAGGTCACACCGAATACAGTTACGGCGATCTGTGGGATATCCTTTCGGATACGGATGAAGACCCGAATAATCCGAACAACGTGATTCTCATTTACACCGGTTGGTCTTACCCCAAAAGCAACCACGGCGGCAATCCCGATCAGTGGAATCGCGAGCACGTTTGGGCCAAGTCGCACGGCGATTTCGGCACCAATCCTCCGGCCGGAACAGATGTGCACCACATTCGGCCTTGCGATGTCTCGGTCAATAGTAAACGGGGTAATTTGGATTTTGATAACGGCGGCACCGAATATGTGGATCCTGACGGAGACACCGGTTGCCACTATGACAGCGATTCGTGGGAACCGAGAGACGAGGACAAAGGCGATGTGGCGCGCATGATGTACTACATGGTTGTGCGCTACGAAGGCGAGGAAGGCTACGATTTGGAATTGGTGGATTACACCCCGTCCACAACCGGAAACGACCCCGTTTTCGGTAAACAGTCTACCCTTTACCAGTGGCACTGGATGGATAGCGTGGACAATTGGGAAAGGCGAAGGAACGATCGTATTTACAATAATTGGCAACACAATCGCAATCCCTTCATCGATCATCCGGAATTTGCGGATCGTTTACCCAGCATTTCCGGTATGCCGTTGTACGATGACCCTGAAATTGCCGTTTCTCCCGATCAAATTAATATGGGAACCATCGGTTTCAATACCACGGCCAATTACTATCTGGCTATTATCAATACCGGCAATGAGAATCTGAACGTTTCCGAAATTAAAAGCACAAATCCGGATTTTAGTGTGGGTCAAAGTAGTTTAACTCTGACGCCGGAAACTTATGATTACGTCAAAATTTCGTTTACATCGCAAAGCAACGAAGGCACCTTTACCACGACAATTCAAATCACCGATAACGACCCGGACGAAGGTTACATTGAAGTTCCGGTCACGGTGCACGTTTCGGGATCCACCAGCTTCACGGAACCGGTTCAAATTGCTCATCATTTCGGATTGTATCAGAATTTTCCCAATCCTTTTAATCCGACAACGGTCATTCGCTACTCCTTACAAAAACCGGATTATGTGCGCTTAACGGTCTTTAATGCTAAAGGTCAGCGTATTAAAAATCTGGTAAACACAAGGCAAAAAGCGGGCGATTACGAAATCTCTTTCGACGGCACCGGATTGCCAAACGGCGTTTATTTTTATCGGCTGCAAACCAATGCCTTTGTACAAACAAAAAAAATGATTTTATTAAAATAAAAAACTCAGATTTAAAATTTGTTTATGGTTCTCATATCAAAAGCAAGAAAAATTGTTGAAATCGCTTTGACATTATTAATTGTTTTTGCTAAATTTTTGTTTTCAACACCTAAATTAAAGCAATGTTCAATGGCAAAATAACGGATTGTTTTTACTTATGTTTCTGTCTCAACGTGTTATCACCCGTCGAAATTTTATTTTTGTTGTTATATTATTCGTTTTGTTTTTAGGCGCATTTCAATACATTTTTTATTTGATGCGTGACGCATCCGGCATAAGTACCATCCTGGATTTGTACTTTCATTACACCCCGGATGATGCCTATTCCCTACTTAGTTACTACGGACCCGAAGGAAGAAAAATCTTCTTATGGGGGTTACTAATTGATACCATTTTCCCGCTAATTTACGGTTTATTCCTGTGGATGAGCATCACTTTTTTAGCCACTCATAGCCATCTTTCGCTATCCAAGAGAGCGGGCAATGTTCTTCAACTGCTGCCCGTGTTGGCTGTTGTTCTTGATTACATTGAAAATATCTTTGAAGTCTGGATGACGCTGGGTTACCCTCAGGCGGTTAAGGGAATAGCCTCCATTAGCGGATGGGTTACGACTCTTAAATGGATCGCAATCTACATTAATATTTTTGTTATCGCTCTTCTGGTTCTCATTTATCTTTTCAGATTACAGATCAGGGACGGCTCACTATAATTTTCCAATAAGGAATAAATTGTTTTAATCGCCATTTCAGGGTTAGCATGATTACTTCTTCCAATTACCCAAAATCAATCTCCCTTGCTTGTCAAATCGAACAATATCCCCTTTTTTAAAAGCATGGCCCTGAATAACGCAATTCTTCGCTGCCTTGCAACGTTTTAATTGACCGTTGTCCCAGAATAAAACTTTGGCGCTTTTCCCCAGAACCTCCGTCCAAAAAGTAGCCTTCATGCAGGGCACGCCTTGAATCACCTGATCGTGTGGCAGCCAAGCCAAAGACAATTTACCGTTTGTGTAAAATCCGGTTTCCCAATCTTTATCGTGCCCGCGACAAATCACGCCCTGAATTTTCATATTCTTTGGCAAAAAACAGAAGATCTGATTTCCTTTACGCACATGGATGATTGCTCCTTGGGGTAAAAACGGGAAGCTATCGTTTTGGGCTTTTACGGTTTGACTCGTATCTGCTTGACTTATCTTCGCTTTTGGCGTTTGCCCATAAGTAAGGCCAAATAAGACCGCAATGAAAACGATTCTAATGATCATGGGAATACCTCTTAATTTTTACGGATTACATTGGACCTAAATTTAAATTGCCTGCCATGCCTACGTGTGACATGCTATTAATGGTAAAAATTACAAAAACAGCATCGATTGCCGCGCCAACCAAAAATCCGGTTAGTTTACCATTTTTTCGAGGTAAAATTTCAATTTGACGGATTTGAGTTGGTACAAAAGATTTTGGTTCATTGTTTACAAGAATTGTTAATTTGGCCTCTTTATCGATTTCTTTCTCTGAATAACGAGGAAAGTTCGGTTTTGAGATAACCTCTCTTATCGTTTCAAGTTGATAAATTTTTCCTTGCTCATTCGTTATATTTTTGATGTCTGTTAACAAAATACGAAAACTGTTCAAGTATTCTGTAAGTAAATTCAAGTTACGTTGATCAACGCCTAAAAACATTCCTTCCAGCGTTTTATTATTTACCGTTTGTACTTGAATTTTTTCGTACGGCTTTGGCATTTGGTTATATCGATGGGTGGATTGCAAAAAAGAATAATAATGAGTCAAATATGGGCGTGTCAGTGATCGTTTAAAACTAAGATATTTGCCGATAACCTTTTGCCCGTTTTTTAATTTTACTTTAATTCTTTGGCCTCGTTTCACAACGGGCCATTGCTTTTGCTCAACAATGACGGAATCCGGAGTATGGGCATCGCTGACAGCTCCAATTCCCAGCCCAATTAAGCAACAACCGTTCAATAACAAAAAGCCAAAAATAAAAATTATGAAAATTAAAAATTTTTTATAGTTCATTTTAACCTCCTGTATAACGCGAAATTTTGAAGCCTTTAATTGAAATCTGCAATAAAATTAATGAAACGAAAGCTCTTTTGTGTCAGCAAATCGTAAATAAATTGTCAAGAAATTGTCAAGATTGAGAATTAGGAACAGATAACTGGTAACTGGGAATTAAAACCTAGTCTTCTCGTTATTCGTGTATGCGTTATTCGAAACTTCGGTTTGGACAATTCGTAGCGTAACCGGTTGTCAAGTAGAGAACACACAAGCGGCATCGTATCGAGACACGGTTGCCACGCAGGGCATGTCATTGCGATCGCGACAAATGAAGATGAAGCAATCTTTTATATTATTAATTGACACTCCGCACCACCACTTAACCTCGTTTTTTCAATTGTCCCTATGGGACAAAAATTCTGGTGGTGGGTGCTTCATTTTTCCCATATTTGAAAATATGGGCTATAGTCATACTATCGCTACGCGATGGATTTAACCGGTGTAATGTTTTGGAAGGGATTGCTTCCCCGCCTCAGGCGGGTCGCAATGACAAGCCTTTACGAATAACGAATATACGGATACACGCTTAACGATCTCCCATTCAACAATTCAACGATTTAACCATTTAACTTTTTTACGATTAACGAATAACGGATAACGTTTCCCCTTAACCATTCAACTCTTAACCCATAATCCCCCTCCGCTCTCCGACTACGGCACAAAGCGATAGCCCATCTTGTGCACGGTTAACAGATGCTTGGGATCGGACGGATCATCTTCGATCTTCTTGCGTAAATTCAGCACAAACGTATCTATGGTGCGCGTAGTGGGGAATGAATCATAGCCCCACACTTGGTCTAGTAACTGATCCCGCGTTACCACTTCATTGGGATGGTCTGCAAAAAAACGCAATAATTCAAACTCACGAGCTGTTAATTTAATTGGTTTCCCGTTTTTACTGGCCATCATTTTTTCAAAGTCGATTTCAAATGAACCAAATCGCAAAACGGCGGTTTTTTCTTCTGTGGGTTTTAATTGCGCTCGTCGCAGTACCGCTTTGATGCGCGCCAATAATTCGTGTAATCCAAAGGGTTTGGTCACGTAATCGTCGGCGCCTAATTCCAGGCCCAGAACTTTGTCGATTTCCTCTTTTTTACTAGTCAACATGATGATCGGCGTCTGATTCCCGGCTTGACGCAATTCCCGGCAAATATCCTGTCCGCTTTTGCCAGGCAACATCAAATCCAGAATGATCAAATCAAATTGACCCGTCTGAGCTTTTTCAAATCCTTGAATTCCATTGTCCGCGTTCTCGACTTGGTACGATGCTTCTTGCAAAGCAATGGACAGGCCTTTTGAAATAGCCGGATCGTCTTCGATGATTAGAATGCGATGCATGGCGCACTCCCGTTTGGGTTAAGGGTTGATTGGTTAAGAGTTAAGAGTTAAGGGTTAAATGGTTGAAACGTTAATTGGTATCGTCTACTTTTTCGTCATTTTAGATTTCCTTTATTTTTTATTTAATGGGAAAATAAGGCGGAAAGTACTGCCTTTGCCCGGTGTACTTTGCACTTCCACCTTGCCTCCGTGCGCTTCCATGATCTGTTTGACCAAACTCAACCCCAAACCGGCGCCTCCCATGGCTTGCACGTGGGCATCTTTGGCCCGATAATAGGTTTCAAAAATATGCGATTGCTCTTTCGGATCAATGCCAATGCCATGATCCTCTACCTCAATCACAACGGAATCATTTTGTTTGCGAAGCCGAACGCCCAAAAATTTTTGCTCTTTCGAATATTTGATGGCATTGGAAATCAAATTTTCAACCGCCTCGGCAATGGCATCGGCATCACCTTGAATCATTACGGGAATCTGCGAAATTTCGATACGAGTTTCAAAATGGCTTTGCTTCAGTTGATATTTCATGGATCGCATAACCGATTGAACGACGTCGTTCAAATCCACATTTTCGCTGCGGTAGGTTTTAACGCCGCGCTCCAAGCGGGAAAAATCCAACACATTCCGAATCAAACGCGCCAGGCGCTCGCTTTCACCTTGAATAATTTCCAAATATTCTTTTTGATCATCGGAAAGTTCGGATGAATTTTGCAGCAATTCGGCAAACATGCGAATGGAAGTCAACGGCGTTTGCAAATCATGCGACACGCTGGAAACAAAATAGGATTTCAACGCGTTCAGTTCTTCCAAACGCTTTGTTTCGGCATGCTTTAAGAGTAGTTTTTGTTGCAATTGAATCCGTTCGATGGCCAACGCGGCCTGCTGAACAAAGGTCTTTAACAGATCAATATCTTCACGGCTGTACAGGGCAGCCGATTTTTTCTTTCCCAAAATTAAAAAACCTACGGTTTGGGCGTTTTGCAAACGAAGAGGCAAGGCAAGCACAACTTTATTTTTCTTAAAGACTTCAATATCGGCAGGGGCAAAGGCAATTCCGGCTTCAACAAAGCGTTTGGCGGCAATCACCGGCAACAGCGTATTCCGTTCCATCTTTTGCAAATTCCGCAAAAATTGCGAATCGAACTCAACTTCGGAATTTTCAGCGCGGATTAATCGCCAACCACCGTTTGAATTCTTTAAATAAAATGCAACTATTAAGGGTTGCATCAACTCATTCACTTTTTCGAGCAAAAATTCGGTTAGCGAATTGATATCCAGACAGCGTTCCATGCGTTGCGTGAATTCTCTTTGCGCCAGACGGTAGTTGTAGCGAACCCTGAAAAATCGGCGATCTACAAATTTTTGCACGGATTTACGTAAAGGCTCGAACAAAATCGCCAAAATCACAGCGGCTACCGCGGAAACGAGTAAAGAAATTTTAACCGTAAAATATTGCACCAGCATGGCGGTTAGGCCAACAATGGCGGCATAAAGCCCGAGAAGAATGGCAAGCACAAAAAAATAAACGGTGCTGCGGTTAAAAATTACGTCGATGTCCAGCAAATGGTAACGCACAACTGAAATGGCAAAGGTCAACGGAGTTAGCGCAGTGACCAGCAACATCGCTTCTTCGGATACCAAAGGCGCCATTTCGAAAGTTTGCGGTAATTGCCAAAACAAAACAAAAGTTGACGGTCCGATTGCCAGTCCCAAAATGACCCAGCGTAATTTGCGCCGTTCTGCTTCTTCTTTGGCCGTAATATACGAATGAATAAAATTACCGACGGCAAACAGAAAGCCGATGGCAAAGAGCCAGCGTCCTAAATTGTAAACGGTCATAAATTGATGAAAAATCGGGACGGATTGTAACTGCGCAGCCCTTAAAAATAAACCGGCCAAATAAGCAAACAGCACTAGCGCCAAAAGATAGAAAGCTTTAAAATACTCGTGAATGTCAGGCCATTTTTTGCGCGGAAAAAGAAAACTGAAATGGACGAACAACACCGGCGTTAATGCCGATGCCAATAGAAAGATTATCCGCAGAAAGTAACCCAAATGCCACGGAGGAATGGTGTAGCATCCGAACGTGTTTGTGATGTGCAAGGCCACGGTTACCGAAAGCCAGTGGAAGACCAAGGCCACCGTATCTCCCGGCGGTCGCTTCAACAAAACAACAATTCCCAACCCAAAAAAGATGAAACCGACCAAACCCAACACAAATAGATAAGAGACGGAATTCTCGCGCTGCAGGCGAAGACTAATTGTTTCGGTTTGCTCTTTCCGTTGAACGGTTAAGCGAATCGTTTGTCCGATCGACTGTCCGTCCAGCAGGAATTCAACATCGTCCGGCGTAAAAACGGAATGCCCGTTAACGGCCAAAATACGATCGCCGGGCTGCAAGCCTTGCCGATGAGAAGGCGATTTTATTTCGGTAACCCAAATTTGCCCGTTACGCATCTGCAAACGAGCCGGTATCCCGGCCTTTTGAGCGGATTGGTACAACCCGGCCAAACAAAGCAAAAAAACAATGAAGTCCGCTTTTAAAATAAAAGACGTACGTGCGAGATTTTTCAACATGTAATAAAGATGGGTATTAAATCGGGAAATTTCAAGAAAAAATGCATGTCAGAAAAACGGGGCACAATTAAAATCAAAAATTAAAAATAAGGAGATCACGGATTTGCACAACTTTACTTGCTGTAGCGC
Source organism: Calditrichia bacterium (assembly GCA_027039465.1). Lineage (GTDB taxonomy): Bacteria > Calditrichota > Calditrichia > Calditrichales > Calditrichaceae > Caldithrix. Next base: position 11,765 of record JALWEA010000618.1, read on the forward strand.
GATTCCCTGCTTTAATTAAGATTCTCCCAAATACCACTTTTGTATTTTGTAGGATCGGAGACGAAAAATAATAAAAACATTGTACAAAATAACCAACCCCATTATAAGCAACAAGCGGAAGTAAGGCATGTCCATAGCCATGCGGAAATTAACAAAATAAATGGTGATGCGAATCCATTCGATAATGGCCAAACCGGTCAATAATTGCCACATAATGGGAATCCAAGGTTTACGAATGAAAAGGGTAAAATTTATTAAAAGGACGATCAGCGCCGGTGCCAAGCCGTGGAAACGCAGCACATGCGCAGCAAAGAGCAAATCGGCAATAATAACGGGCAATAGTCGCAAAATCATTTTTCCTTACTCCTGATTTGGAATTCAAACGTATTACTTTCAATATAGTTCTTTCTGTTAATATCGGCAATTTTTAAATGGCGCAATTTTATGTAGAACCAATCGAAAATACCCGTAAGCGTAATAATCACAAAAATGAAAGCGCCCAGCGGAGGAATCAAAAGATAAAGGTTGCCAATCACATCCTGAAAGATGCGTCCGTTGTGTAATTCAAACATGTAATTCCACAAACTAAGCGTAAAATCGCGATTCATGGCCGCGGGCACCGTAAAATAATCCCCTTTCATTTTTCGATTTAAGGCGATGAGTCCGCGGTCGTGGGTGGTAATGTAAGTCTCCCCGGAAGGCAAGGTAAAAAAGCCCGTAACCATCCATTTGCCTGGCCGAATATTGGAAAAGGTCGTAACTTTTTTGCCGCTCATGACATCCGTTGCAGAGTCTTTATCGGGGTCGTAGCGAAACAAACCGTTAAACGAACCGATTAAATACCGGCCGTTTCGATATTCAAAAACCGTTGGTCCCATGACGAAAATCGGCACACGGTAGTGTACTTTTTTAAACGGCTGATCGAATTGCACACTGCCCTGCCAAATACCGTCGTCGGTAGCAATGATTAGTTGTCGGCGTTTTGCATCGTACAAGGCATTTTGGATTTTCTTTTCCCACGGATTATCGGACAGCTTGCCAGGATAATAATGTTTGGGCACGGAGCCGTCGGCGATGAACGCTAAAAACGGCGGACGCATGAAAAATGCGGTTCCCCCTAAAATTAAAAAGAACAACGCCACATAAATGCCGACGCTTAAATGATAATGCACTAAAGAGCGAACGAATTTAATTTTACTGCGCCCGATCATTTGAATGGATTTCTTATGTTTCCGGCGCCAACGCCAAGGATTAAACCAGATGTAAAATCCGCTGAAACTCATAAAAAATAAAATTAGCCCCACCAAATCCATGAGCAGACGCCCTGGCAGTCCGAAAACACGTCCGTCGTGTAAATCAAAAAACAACTTAACCAAAGTCACCCGATCCTGCTTACCGGCGCGCCGGATCGGAACGGTTGTAAATTGGAAATGTTCATTGGGAAACGCGGTTTGAAAAACATGCGATTCGGAAAACACCAATAATTTATTTGGTACACGAAGAATTTTCTTAATGGCTTCATGCTCAATAGGTAAGGCCACTTTGCGCCATATTTCGTCTTTTAAAAAGGCCTGATACAAGCCGCCGTCGGTAGCTGCCAGCAAAAAAGGATGGTCTCCTCCCCAGAAGAACAAATGATTGGTTTTTAAATAATAGCGTGATTGGGGAAAGCCCTTTTGCATGGGAACAAACGTTTTACCGCCGTCCAACGTTTTCCAAACACCTTTTTTACCGTAGATGTAAAAGGTTGCGGGATTTTGTTTATCATAAATCAAGCCGATTAAACTGCTGCGGTTCCAATTTTTAATTTTGTAAGCTGGTGGAATGAGCCAGTGCGGTACGGAAAGATTGGCCACCACTTCAGGATGATTAAGTACAATCCCTGAAACGCTCATCCACATAAAAAACAGCACCAACAGCAAACCGAGATATTTATGCAGCCAACGACTTTTACGATATAAATATTTTATCATGAATAAAAATCCGTTTTTATTCGTTTTTTAACGCCTTGAGAAATTATTCTTTAATAAATCTGCTAAAGAATTGGAATAGAGCATATTTTTAATAGCTTCTCGCTGCTCCATCCAAAGATGGTGCAAAGCACACGGATTTTCATCGGAACATTGGGGAAAGCCCAAAATGCAGCGGTCGTAATCCTGCAATCCTTCTACGGCATCCACTATTTGGTACAGATATATTTCCGAAAGGCGATCGGCATTTACCAAATAGCCACCGTACTTTCCTTGGGTTACTTCCACCAAACCTTTTTGGGCCAATTGGTTCATTAAACGCCCGAGATACTTGTACGGAATATCCAAAGTTTTATTTAGGGCGTTGACCGAGAAACGCTTCCCCGCATTTTCCGCAAGAAAAACCATGACCCGAATCGCATATTCCGTTGTTTTTCTAAAATGCATTTTTAATTACCACCTTTCGGTGGAATATACACAGATAAAGGAATCATTTCAACGGAAAAACAATGTGGAAAATACCTAAATCGGATAATGTAGAAGTTTTCAGGATTTTAAGATTCAGTTGTTTTTATTTTAAAGAGGACGCGTTACCAATATTTTAAAGCGATGTGGAATTTTAGAGTATTACTACGACGTATGACGGGCTGTCATTCTTAATCCCGATTCTCGGGATTAAGAATCCCTTTTGTCCTTTGCTACTTTTTAGGAGATTCTTCGTTGCGCTACTATTGACATATTAATCTCATATAGTCATTATTCAGACCCATACACTTCTTCCATACTATCTCCCGAGGATCGGAATTTTCAACATAGAGGGGGGCCCATGTAGTCGTGGACTTTTTTTAAGTATTTGAATTTCTAAATCGTGCGCCTGCCAATTCAATTGACTGCCTTTGCTGTGCTTAGACCCCCTAAATCCCCCTTACAGGGGGACAAAAATTGTTTGTAAAATTGTGCGCAATACCCAATTTTGTGGCAGTTCTGTATTTGTTTCTTCTCCAAACCGCTGAATTAACTTCTAACCGGGCAAAATCATTCGTGCCGTTTTGCGTCCCCATACGAGGGGGACAACAGGGGGTGGAAAAAACAAATGTCGATGCCGGTACTTTTGCATTATTCTCTCGCTACGCCAGGAATGTCAGGTTTGGCCCTATGTCACTGCATTAATAATCCGTAGCGCCGCCATGGTTCCTAACCTTGCAATGACTGCCGCTTACCTAAAAAAAATGGTTCGGCTGCAACCATTTCAACCAAACCATTTTGAGGGAGCGTTCTGTTTTAAAGGAAGATTAAATATCGTATTGGCAAAGTCTTATTCGCTCTCTAAAGCCGATTTTATTTTTTCGGCGGTCTCACGATAGAAATAGTTGCAATTTCCTTTTTTAACATCCGGCGCCAAATTCAATTTTTCAATGGCCAGTTTGATCTTTTTAGCAGGTACACCGAATTCTTTGGCCATTTTTCCGGTAGTTAACAATTCTTGATTGCTCATTGTTACTCCTTTCATTTTTTAATTTGTCAACTTAAATTTTTCAGAAATAGAAATAAACGTTTTCGATTCGTTATTTTATTCCCGATTTTCTTCATTTTAATTTTCTCAAGGAATAAAAGGAACATTAATTGCCTTTTAGATTTAGATAAAATAAGCAGATATTTGCGTACTAAGGAACTTTATTTTTCAGATAAATTTGTCATTTAATAACAATGCTTATAGATTTAATAAAAAACAACATGGGATGTGTAAAGTCCATGCTAAAATTTTGGCTATTCTTTTTATTAACCGTTTTATTGGTTGGGTGTCATCCGCAAGTAAAACCGCCGGTTCAAATTCCGTCGCAAATTACGGACGGCCAGTACGATTCCGAATTTCCGTCCAAGCCAACTTCACCTTATTTGGATAAAATCGTAAAATCGGTGAAAATGGTTTCTATCTTGACATTCTACAAGGCCTACCAATTTAATCTGAGCGACAGTATTACGATAGACAAAATCAAGGACGGCTCATATAAAAACAAAGTCGTGCAAGAAACCATCTACGAGCAACCGGCAGCCGGTACCGCAACGGCGATTTTGCAATCGGGTAAAGAAATTTTGTTTTTGACTTGTGCCCATGTTGTTTCATCAAAAGATACTTCCATTATTTATTATGCCTCGGAACAAGATTCCAAGCGCAAATCAAAATATATTTACTCTTTTGCCAAGAAAATGCGTCAAATCAGCAGCATTATTTCCATCCCCAGGGCCAGTCAACCGGTAATTGTTGCCGAAGATGCCAAAACGGATTTGGCCTTAATCAGTGTAACCTTGGTTGAACAACCTCATCTCCCCGTTCCCGTATTTTCTTTTCCTTTCGGCAAAGCGGCACAATTACATTGGGGCACTTTTGTGTATTTAATCGGTTATCCCAAGGGCAAATTATTACTCACTCCGACAGTGGTCAGCGCTCCTAATCGCGACCGCCAACATGACTTTCTGCTAAATGCCACTTTAGCCCGTGGAATCAGTGGAGGAATCGTTTTAGCCTTGCGTGACGGTGTTCCGAACTTTGAATTGGTTGGTATTACAAACGCGCTTAATGCACAAGTGCAGTATTATTTAAAACCGGAGTTTAAAGCCAGGGATACTTTTGTTGATCGATCCATGCCTTACACCGGCAAAATATTTTTAGGACAGCGGCTTAGCGAAAATTCGAACATCGTCTTCGCCATTTCAGCGGAAACGATTGTCCGTTTCCTTCGTGATCATCGTCAGCAAATAGAAGATGCGGGCTTTAAAGTTCCCGCACATTTTCCCGCGCAGGCAAAATAAATTTTACATACTTCACGTTTTTACTTACAGGCGCAAATTTTCGCCCGTGTTCGCGTAACACCTGCATTAAAATACCTGGTATTTGATACAAAACCGGCGTTAAAGGGAATCCGGCGTTCTTTAATGCCCGGGCCGTCCAAACATTACATGTCCAGGGGAAAATGTAAATTCCTTTACTTTTCAGAAAATAGCTATCTCCGTAAAGCCCCCGTGAGATAACCGCAAAAGGGTGTGTACCGTCCGTTTGAAAAAAAGAGGTAATAAAACGAATTAAAGAGGAATAGTTCTCTTCGGAAATGTAAAAAGTCTGCAAAGCGCTTAATATATATCGGTGTTTTAATGAGATATCAAAACCCACAACATGCAAAACGCTTTTAGAGGGCCAGGCAATGGCTCGGATCGCCAACGGCCAGTCTAACCATGGATTCTGATTGCGAAAGAAATGATCGTCACCCCAACTTATTTCAACCCAACGATGCTTACGCCAGAGAGCAAAATAGGCTTTGTAAGGCGCCGGAATGCTGGCATAATCAAGAACGATGCCGCTGTGCCATCCGTAACTAAAAACATGAATGGCATAAGTACCGTTCATCGGTTTCTGACGTTGCATACGATAGATGTCCGCGCTCAGGGCTAAAAGGTACAGAGAAAACAAGACAATGAAAAAACCTGCAACAAGATAAATCTTTTTCCTGTTCATTTTAAATTTGGCTATCATTAATAAATCCGCCGTTTTTAAACTTTTATTGGCCGCTCCGATAAAATTAAATTGGAAAAATAAAGTACCAAGCCTATTCACTATTCCGAACAACAAATCTAACAGATTTGATAGTTACTTACAATTTTACGTTCCTGCGAAGGGCTTTCAAAAAAATATTATTATTTCCGATATTGATTTTGATTTCAAGGAAAGTTATATTGTGCAAAACATACCTATGGATTTTAGCATTTTGGCTTTTTATGAAAGACAAAACGAACGACGAGACATCGTCTGAAATCAAAAAATTAAAAAAGAAACTTGCCGAAAAAGAACGGGAGCTGGCTGAACTTCACAAAGAAGCGGATCTTTTTCGAACTTTGGTTAATACCGCTTCCGATTGGGTATATTGGAGGACGCCGGACGGTTCTTTTAAATACGTTTCGCCCGCTTGCAAAGTAATTACCGGATACGATCCCGAAGATTTTATTCGAGACTCTACACTTTTTAATCGAATCATCCATCCGGAAGAAAGAAAACTCATTGATAAAAAATTGCACCATGAATTTCAAAACCCGAAAACCTGTTCCACTAAATTCCGCATTTTGAACAAAGCGGGAGAGATTCGCTGGATTTGGCATCAATGCAATCCGGTTTACGATGCCGACGGAAATGTCATCGGACGCAGAGCAAGTAATCGCGATATAACCGACTTGCAATCCGTGGAAGCCCAATTGCGGGAAAGTCGGCAAATGCTGCGCATGGTTTTTGACGGTATGCCCGATCCCATTCACATGATCGACAAGAATTTCAACATCGTTCTTACTAATAAAAAACTTTTAGATTTTAAAAAGGTCTCTCAAAAAGAAATCGTAGGTAAACACTGCTACGAAATTTATCAGGGACGAAAAGAAAAATGCGAACCTTGTGCTGCAGACCAGGCATTTAATAGTGGTAAAATTACCTCACTTCTAAAAACACTACCTCTACCTGACGGTTCTAATAAATATTTTGAAGTATTTGCTTATCCCATAAAAGACGAAAAAGGAATTGTTACCCATGTCATTGAATTAACCAGAGATATTTCCGAGCGCATCCAGTTGGAAGAAGATCTGAAAAAGAGTCGAAACGAATATTTGGAATTAGCCAATTCTTCCCCATTAGGCATCCTAAGCTGTGATACTCAAGGGAAGATTTCTTTTGCCAATCCTGCCATATTAAATATTTTAGGTTCGCCCTCTCTCGAATTTACCAAAAAATTCAATGTTTTGACCTTTCCGCCCTTAAAGAAATTGGGCATCTCTGAAAAAATAAAGCAAACGTTACAAACGGGTAAGAGCTATCAATTTGAGACGAATTACACGAGTCAATTTGGAAAAGATTTGGTTCTTAGGGTTCATATTAATCCTATTTACCGAACAGACGGCTCTATTGAAGGAGCTTTAGGTATTGTAGAAGATTTTACGGAATATAGCCGTTTACAAAAGGAAATTCAGAAAAGCGAGCAAAAATTCCACAACCTGTTCGAAAATTCGCCTACCGGGATTGTATTGATCAGTAAAGATTTTAAGATATTAGACGTTAACCGCAGTATCGTAAGTATGACCGGCCGAAAAAAATCCGACTTTGTCGGGAAATATTTATGGGAAGTGCGTGCTTTCTTGGAACCCGATATAAGCAATGCAACAGAAGCTAAAAAATATTTTAAGAAATTATTCGATGAAGTATCCAAACACGGCAAATATCCGTTTCAATCGGAACGCATTGTCCGCGATAAAGAAGGTCGACAGCATTATTGGCAGGAATACTTTTTTAAAATTGAAATTAACGGCGATTCTTTATTCGTAAGTTTAAAAAACGATATCACGGAACAAAAATTAGCCGAAAAGGCCCTTAGGAAAAGCGAAATACAATTCAAAGAAATGTACCGGTTATTCCGGTTAATTGCCGATAACGATCCGGATATGCTTTGGGCCAAAGATTTGCAAGGGCGGTTTATTTTTACCAATAAGGCCATTTGCGAGCGTCTTTTAGGTGCTAAAGATGTAAATGAGCCGATCGGTAAAGACGATCTGTTTTTCGCTCATCGATTAAGGAACCTACATCCCGAAGACCCCACTTGGCATAATTTCGGCGAGGCCTGTTTGGATTCCGACAAAATTACTTTAGAGGCCCAAAAGCCCATGCGATTTGAAGAATACGGTAATGTAATGGGCAAATTTATGTTTCTTGATGTACACAAGGCGCCGTTGCGAGATGAGCACGGTAACATTATCGGTACGGTTGGCAGTGCAAGGGATGTAACCGAAGAAAAACAATTGGAAAAAGAAAAAGAGGCCATTCAGGCGGAAGTTAAGCGCTTGGCGACCGTTATTGAACAGGCGGACGTGGCTATTATAATTACGGATACGGAAGGTGCCATTCAATATGTAAATCGTGCTTTTGAGCTGGATACAGGTTATTCTCAACAAGATGCCATTGGCCATACTCCACGTATTTTAAAAAGCGGCGAACATCCCAAAGAATTTTATGAAGATTTATGGGCGACCATAACTTCCGGGAAAACATGGCATAATACTATTGTTAATAAGAAAAAAGACGGCACGATTTATTATGAAGAAGCCATTATTTTCCCTTTGTTTGATTCGGAAAATAAAATCACCAATTATGCGGGCATTTTAAGAGATATCACCAAAGAAAAGGAATTGGAAAAACAAGTTCGACAAATGCAAAAAATGGAATCTATCGGTGTTCTTACCGGAGGCATTGCGCATGACTTCAACAATCTTCTGACTGTCATCAACGGTTACACCGATTTGGGAATTGCCAAATACGGACATGATGCAAAGATTCGTTCCATTTTAACCGCCATTCAGGCGGCCGGTAATCGGGCGGCGGAATTAACAGCTCAGCTTTTGGCCTTTAGCAGAAAACAGATTATCTCGCCCAAAATTATCGATATCAACGAAACCATTCTTCGTTTGGAGAAGATGCTTCATCGGATCATAGAAGAACACATTGCGTTAGAACTTTTTTTAGCACCCGGTTTACCTAAGATTAAAGCCGATCCCGTGCAAATCGAGCAGATTTTAATGAATTTAGTGGTGAATGCCCGTGATGCTATCCATGAGCTCCCACCCGATTCCAAGAATGACAAACGCATCCAAATCGAAACAAATGTGGAACATTTAGGACCTGAATATGTGGCTAAGCACAAAGGCGCCCAAGAAGGAGATTACATTTCCATTGCGGTCAGCGATAGTGGGATCGGGATGGAAGAGTCGATTGTCAGCAAAATTTTCGATCCGTTTTTTACAACCAAAGAAGTGGGCAAAGGAACCGGCCTCGGGCTATCGACAGTGTACGGAATCGTTAAGCAAAATAAGGGGAATATTTACGTTTACAGTGAAAAAGGCAAAGGTACAACCATTAAAATTTATTGGCCCGTTTCGGAGGAGATACAAAAAGAAGAAATTGAAGAAACCGAAATTGATTATGAGCAAATACGAGGAACGGAAACGGTTCTTCTTGTGGAAGATGATCAATTCGTTCGAGAAGTCGGAAGGGATGCTTTGGAGGAATTCGGTTACAAGGTCATTACGGCTGCTAACGGCATGGAAGCACTTGAACTAATTAAAAAAGAAAAAATTCATCCCGAATTATTAATTACCGACTTAATTATGCCCACGATGAGCGTCAAA
>JALWEA010000619.1 GCA_027039465.1 Calditrichia bacterium
TGTTCAATATTATTCTTGAAAATTTTCGAGCGGTAAGGTTTCGGGCAATCCGTCAATCCGCATTACCAAATCAGGATTCTTGCCCGTTAACCCAAACTTTGAAGATTGCTTTTAACAAATCACAAAGGAAGCATCATGGATTTAGACGATCGACAAATTGCTGAAATCGTCAATACCGTTTTGGCGCAATTGGAAAACGGCGGCACAAGCCGTTCAACAAGTTCGCAAATTTCTCCCGGTATCTTCAAGTCTTTGGATGATGCCGTGGCCGAAGCTCACAAAGCGCAAAAACAAATCCGTAAGCTGGAATTACGCGGCCGCATCATTCAGGCTATCCGCGATGCCGGTGTTAAATATGCACGCGAACTGGCGGAGATGGCCGTGGCCGAAACAGGCATGGGGCGGGTCGATGATAAAATCGCCAAAAATATTTCGCAGGCCGAACGCACGCCGGGAATTGAGGACCTGGAGCCGCGTGCTTTGTCCGGCGATCACGGATTAACGATCATCGAAAATGCGGCTTGGGGTGTGATTGCCTCGGTGACCCCTTCCACCAATCCCGCGGCAACCATTATCAATAATTCCATCAGCATGATTGCGGCGGGTAATGCCGTTGTGTATGCGCCGCATCCGGCGGCCAAAAAGGTTTCGCATCGTACGATCAATATTTTAAACGAAGCCATTACGGCCGTGGGCGGCCCGGCAAATTTGATCACCACCGTGGCCGAACCTTCCATTGAAACGGCCCAAAAATTGTTTACCTATCCTGGCATCGATCTGTTGGTTGTAACCGGCGGTGAAGCGGTGGTGAATGCGGCTAAAAAAGTTACGGACAAACGTTTGATGGCGGCCGGTGCAGGTAATCCGCCGACGGTGGTCGATGAGACGGCCGATATTGCCAAAGCCGCACGCGACATCGTTTGGGGCGCTTCGTTTGATAACAATATCGTTTGCAGCGACGAAAAAGAAATTGTGGTCGTTGACCGCGTGGCCGATCAATTAAAAGCGGAAATGAAAAAGCATCAGGCCGTGGAATTAACTCCGCAACAGGGCGAAGCGCTGGCCAAAGTCATTTTGGAAGATTACCCAGGGCCGAATGCGCGCATTAACCGTAAATGGGTGGGACGTGATCCGTACAAATACGCCAAAGAGATCGGTTTGGACATTCCCAAAGAAACACGCTTACTTTTCGTGGAAACGGATAAAAATCATCCATTTGCACAACTTGAATTAATGATGCCCGTTGTACCGGTCATTCGTGCATCCGATGCCAACCAGGCCATTGACTGGGCCATTGAACTGGAGCATGGCAACCATCACACGGCTGCCATGCATTCCAAGAATATTGATCTATTGGATCGCATGGCCAATGAAATCAACAGTAGCATTTTCGTCAAAAACGGGCCCTGTCTAGCCGGGTTGGGCTTTGGCGGTGAAGGATGGACTTCCATGACCATTACAACGCCCACCGGCGAAGGGGTAACCTCGGCACGGACTTTTGTGCGTTTGCGTCGCTGCGTGGTTGTGGATCACTTTCGCATTGTTTAGTTTAAATGCTGTCCTGGAATTTAAGGCTAATCTGACCCGATTAACGATTAGACGAATAACGGATATACGATTAATCGTTACACTAACCAATACAAACATAGAAGCCAATGCATTTGGAAATCATCAATCAACGATTAAATAAAATGGGCGCCATGGTCAATGATCTCCGGCCGGTCAAGGCGCCGGACAAATGGCATGCGGGCATCGATTTGGGTACGGCCGATATTGTAGTAACGGTTACGGACGAAAATGGCGAGCCTTTGGCGGTGTTCATGGAGTGGGCCGAAGTGGTGCGCGACGGGGTGGTTCTGGATTACATCGGAGCCATCGATATTGTACGCCGATTATTGCAAAAGGCCGAACAAAAATTAGGCATCCACATCGAAAAAGCGATTACTTCTTTCCCGCCGGGTACGGAACCGCGCATCTCTCGCAATGTGGTTGAAAATGCCGGTTTGCAAGTTGAAGCGTTAATCGACGAACCCTCTAGTGTGGCACGGTTGCTGGGTATTGATCATGGCGCAGTGGTTGATATCGGCGGAGGAACCACCGGCCTTTCAATCGTCGAGAATGGAAAAATCGTTTACACAGCCGACGAGCCGACGGGTGGACGCCACGTTACATTAACCATTGCCGGAAATCGCCGTATTCCGTTTGATGAAGCGGAAGCAATGAAACGCAACGGATCGGCCCGTAGTCTTTTCCCGGTGGTTGAACCGGTTTTTCAAAAAATGGCCGATATTATTCAACATCATTTGCAAGGGCATCCGGTTAAGGAAATTTATTTGAGCGGAGGTACGTTTTGTTTTCCTGGCATTGTGGATGTCTTGCAAAACGAACTGCCGGATTTGCAATGGATTCTGCCGACGGAGCCGCTGTATCTAACGCCGTTGGCCATTGCCTCGTATCGAAACGACAAGGATTAGCGCATGCAACGTGAAGAAATGCTGCAGAAAATAAGAGAAGCCGGTATTATCGGTGCGGGTGGCGCCGGTTTTCCCACTTACAAAAAATTAGACGCCCAAGTGGAACACATCATTGCCAACGGCGCCGAATGCGAGCCCTTGTTGTACAAAGATCGCTATACCATGCTGCGCGAAGGTAAGCTCTTGTTCCGCGGCCTGGAAATCATGCAGGAAATTACAGGCGCGCAAAAAGTAACCATTGCCATTAAGAAAAAGAACAAGGATATTGCCGAAATTTATGCGGATGCCGCCCGAAAGAACGGCTATGATTTCTTTATCTACGAAGATGTTTATCCGGCCGGCGACGAGTACATTTTGGTTTACGAAATTACCGGCCGACGGATTCCGCCCGGAGGTATTCCTTTGCAAGTCGGCGCCGTGGTGGATAATGTGGAAACCATTGTGAATATTGCGCGCGCCATTGATGAAAATCAACCGGTATTAGACAAGTATCTGTCCATTACCGGCGAGGTTAAAGAAGCCATTACGGTTCGCGTGCCTGTGGGCACATCTTTTGAGGAATGCTTAAATTTGGCGGGCGGCCTAACCACCAATCAACCGGCGTTTTTAACCGGCGGCGTTATGATGGGCAAAGTTCAGGACGGCGCTGAAAATCCGGTAACCAAAACATTGGGCGGACTGATCATTCTACCGCAGGATCATTACCTGATCCGCAAAAAAACAACGCCCAAGGAAACGTACACGCGCATCGGTCACGGCCAATGCGATCAATGTTCGTTGTGTACGGAAATGTGTCCGCGTTACATATTGGGTTACCCGATCGAACCACACAAGGTAATGCGTAATTTGCTGATGACCGGCGAGGCCAAAGAGAGAGCCAGCCTTTGGGCGCAATACTGTGTGGAATGCAATGTGTGTACCATGATTGCCTGTCCCGAAGGGCTGGATCCCATGCACATTTGTATTGATGCCAAGGCGCTGCTTAAAGAAAAAGGCCTTTCACGCACGGAAGACGAGCTGGAGATTCTTTTCCGCGACGTACACCCTGCCCGTGAAGGACGCGAGATTCCCATTACCACCGTTTATCGAAGACTGGGCCTGGTGCCTTACGACCGGCACAACGAATTCCGCGAAGTTGATTTCATGCCGCAAAAAGTGGTTCTGGCCTTGAACACGCACATCGGCTCACCGGCCAAGCCTTTGGTGCAAGTGGGCGACACGGTGCGGCGCGGGCAAAAAATTGCGGATGTGGCCGCCGATCAATTGGGCGCTCCGGTGCACGCCAGCATCGACGGCAGGGTAACTAAGATTGAAAACAATTTTATTACGATTGAAAAATAAATGGTTAAATTCATAAACATTTTTGCCGATTGGACGTTAGTTAAATAAATAATTAAATTTTTATAAGAATAAAAAAGGCTAAAGATTATGGAGAAAGCAGCTCCTTATATTCAAAATTCGGCGCAACATGTAATTCCGAATTTTGACGGATTATGGGTCGTAAAGCGTAACGGTTCGGTAAAAGCAACGAAAAAATTCCGCACAAAAGCCGAAGCCATTCGATATGCGCGCAATTTGGGAAAAATAACGCCAACGGTTATTTTTATCCATGACAAGGATGGTAAAGTAATAAAAGTTGAGAAATCCTTATAATGTAACACTTTTATTTTATCATGCGCAGGAATTACCAAAAGAATGTGTTTATTAATTGTCCGTTTGATAAAGAATATTATTCTTTGTTGCGTCCGATGATCTTCACATTGATTTATCTCGGGTTTACACCGAGAATTGCATTGGAGCGTTTCGATTCGGGAGAAGCTCGCATTCATAAGATCATTGAAATTATTAAAGAATGTAAATTTGGCATTCACGATCTGTCCCGTCTTAAATCAAAAACACGAGGCGAATTTTACCGCCTTAATATGCCGTTTGAATTAGGACTGGATATGGGCGCCAAAATATTTTGCAACAAATTTAAGAACAAAAGATATTTAATTTTGGAGAAAGAACCGTTTCGCTATCAAGCCGCTCTATCGGATTTGTCCAATTCGGATATTAAAACGCACAAAAATGATGCGCGCACGCTTATTCGTAATTTAAGAAATTGGTTCTCGGAAAACGGCGTCCAAAACATTGAAAGTGCAACAGCAATTTGGTATAAATTCAACGATTTCATGAGCGATTTTTACGAAAGCAGAAAAAAACAAAATTTTTCAGATGAAGATATTTACGAAATACCTATCCCGGAATATGTTAATTCCATAAAGAAGTGGCTCATTGCACAATCGGATTAATTTGATATTAAATTTTTAATTTGGCATTTGGAAAGGAAATACATGAAGGGCGCAGCCATTGGTATTGTTGAAGTCTCTAGTATCGCCCGCGGCTATCAGGTAGCCGATGCGGTCTTAAAACGGGCGGATGTGGAAATTGTGGTCAATCGAACGATTTGTCCCGGAAAATACATGGTGCTCATCAGCGGAGACGTGGATGCGGTTAATGCCAGTATCGAAACGGGCATTCAGGTGGGCGCTCATTCTGTGGTCGATCATTTCATTATTCCCAATGTGCACCCGGATGTTTTTCCTGCAATCAGCGGCGTGGCTCACCTGCCGGAGTTAAAAGCCCTTGGCGTAATCGAAGGCTTTTCCGTGGCCTCGGTGATCGAAGCGGCGGATGCGGCGGTTAAAGCGGCCAATATTCAACTAATCAATGTCCATTTGGCCATGGCCATCGGCGGCAAAGGTTTTGTGGTATTAACCGGCGAAGTCGGCGCCGTGGAATCGGCGGTGGAAGCCGGAGCGGCGATCATCGAGAAAAAGGGTCTTTTGGTGGAAAAAGTGGTCATCCCTTCGCCGCGTAAAGAAATCATTGACGAATACATTTAGGTTACGGGCAATATTGAAATCTTGCAATTTCCTGCCTTATGCCCCCTGCTTGCAAACATTTTAAGTCTCACGCAAATCGATCGGGCAGCGCATCCGTTTCAAATAAAACAAGCTGCTTAACGAGAAAACACTAAACAATACAAATAATGCTGTGCGATCCACCAAATGAAAAATAATGCCGATGAACAAAGGCAAAAACGCCCCGATCACATTCATCAATCCGTAAATGCCCGAATAAAGCACCCGATTCTCATCCGTAGTTATTTCCAACAAAACGCCTTCCATGGCAATTTTGTAAACGCTGATGGCGCTGCCCAAATAGAAAAACAAAACATAAAGCAAGGTTTTTGAATTCAGCCACAAAATCAGAATACCGAAAATCGGCGCTAGTGAAATCATGATAATGGCGATGTGCAGTAAACCTTTGAATCCGTGCTTTTGGGAAACGCGCCGCCAAATATAATTGGAAATAATCATGCCTAGATACTGAAACAAAATCAAATTACCGACTAATGTTCCACTAAGCGTAAAGTGATGTTTTAAAGAGCCGGTTAAAAAGGGAATCAAAATGAGCGAGGCCGAAAGGGAATTGGCCGTTAAAATCAAATAACGCAAATTAAGATCTTCGCGCATCAAACCGGGAATTTTTTTCAACAACTCCAAAATAGTGAAAGTTGTTGAAGTACGTTTCTCCCGAGGCTCGCGCAACATCCAAAACCCCATGGATGCAACGAAGATAAAGAAACTAGCCATGAAAAACAGAACCATGTAATTGTTGGGAAATACACCGTGCTTTAAAACAAAACGCGCCATATAGGCCGAAAAGGCTAATGCCAGCGCCGAAAGAAATTGCCGGGTTACCAAAAAATGTTTGCGTTCGTCTCCGAGAAAACTAACGCCCACCAAATGTGTGTACGACAAACCGGCAAACGAACCGCTGATGGTAAACAGCAAAATCCAGAAATAAATCAAATAAATAATTTGTAACGAGGTGGCGCTGGTGAACAAATAAATGGTCAAACCTAATCCGGCTAGAGCCATAATACGCATGCTGATGCCCAAAATAAGATAGGGCTTTTTGGCATTTCGGGAAGAAATAAACGGCGTAAAAATCAAACGGGAAAGTAAGGGAAATCCGATGCTGATGAAAGTTAATAAACCGATATGAAA
>JALWEA010000620.1 GCA_027039465.1 Calditrichia bacterium
TAAGTTCCGTAAAATTGTGCAACCAGGCGATCAGTTGGTTATGGAACTGGAAATGTTGCGTAATCGTCGAACCACTTTTAAGATGGCCGGTAAAGCGTATGTTAAAGGTGAATTGGTTTGCGAGGCCGAAATGATGGCGGCTGTTGTAGACAATTATTAAGGAGAAAAATTTTAATCTTTAATTTGGGAAAACAAGCTGCATAAGGAGATGAGCCGGAATTCGTTTTTACATAAAATGAATGGAAGTAATTAAAAAGGCTTTACCTTGAGAACCGATAGCTTTTGGAAAGAAATCTTAGAAAAATTATTTCAGGAGTTCATGCAATTTTTCTTTCCTGAAATTCACCGTGTCATCGATTTCAGCAAAGGCTATCAATTTTTGGATAAGGAATTCCGGCAAATCAGCAAGGCATCCAAATCCGGGAAAAGAATCGTCGATAAATTAGTCAAAGTTTATCTGAAAGACGGGGCGGAAAAATGGTTGCTTATTCATATTGAAATCCAGGGACAGCAGAAAAAAGATTTTGCCCGAAGAATGTTTACCTATTATTACCGCATTTTTGACAAATACCAAAAAGATGTACTGAGCCTTGCTTTACTGACCGACACGAATAAAAATTACCGCCCCGATAACTACGCCGTTGAATATTTGGGCCTTTCTTTGGTTTTTAAATTTCCATTAGTCAAAATCGTTGATTATATTAATTACAACTTCGAAAGCCAATATCGGGAGAATGTTTTTGCGCTGATTGTGCAAGCGTTTTTGAAAACATTGGAAACGGAGGGTGATTATCAAAACAGGTATCGTTGGAAACGGAAATTTATTTTGACGTTGTATGAACTTGGAGTTAAGCGAGAAGCATGGTATCCCGTTTACGAATTTATCGAATGGATTATGGAACTTCCCGACGCTTTGGAAGAAAAATTATATTATGAAGTGAAGAAAATTAAGGAGAAACGAGAAATGGGATATATAACGTATGCCGAAAGAATCGGCATGAAAGAAGGCATGAAGAAAGGGATACAAAAGGGAATTCGGGAAGGAATGCAAAAGGGGATTCAGAAAGGGATTCAAAAGGGTAAAGTCGAAGGATTGCGAAAGGCAATTGAATCCGTTCTTGAAGTGAAATTCAATGCGGTTGAAAAAGATGTTATTTTACGTTTAAATAGAATCCGTTCGGTTGCAAAGTTGGAAAAACTGTTGCATCATGCGAAACTGACGAAGTCAATTGATGAGTTTAAAGAAAAATTGAATTAAGGAAGCAATTTATTCACTGTTGTTCTGAAGAAGGAGATTAGACTTGGTTGAAATACATCCGTCTGCAATTGTTCATCCGGAGGCGAAACTCGGTACGGACGTTGTTGTGGCGCCTCATGCCATTATTGAAAAAGAAACGGAAATTGGTGACGGTTCGGTGATCGGTCCGCACGCCATTATTGCATCCGGTTCCACTTTGGGGAAGGGTTGCAAAATAAGCGCGGGAGCCGTAATAGGTACGGAGCCGCAGGATTTAAAATTTAAAAATGAAAAAACTTTTGTTTCAATCGGTGACCATACGACGGTTCGCGAATACGCGACCGTTAATCGCGGTACATCACATAGTTATTACACCCGCGTTGGTCAAAATTGTTTGCTAATGGCCTATTCACATGTAGCGCATGATTGCCAAATCGGTGACAATGTGGTCATCGCAAACTCAGTAAATATGGCCGGGCATGTGATCATTGGTAATAATGTGGGCATCGGGGGATTGACGGCCATTCATCAGTTTGTACACATCGGCCCGCATGCATTTATCGGTGGTGGATTGCGTGTATCGCAGGATATTCCGCCTTACGTTTTAGCGGCAGGCGAACCTTTGCGTTATGCAGGACTCAATGCAATCGGTTTACGGCGACGCGGGTTTACAAGAGAACAACTCGAAATAATTAAGCAAGCTTACAATGTGCTTTATCGTGAAAATCTTACCTTAAAAAACGCCATTAAAAAGATTGAAGAAACCTTCGAACATACGCCTGAA
The DNA here is from genome assembly GCA_027039465.1 of Calditrichia bacterium. Classification (GTDB taxonomy): domain Bacteria; phylum Calditrichota; class Calditrichia; order Calditrichales; family Calditrichaceae; genus Caldithrix. The sequence goes on from JALWEA010000620.1 coordinate 2,022, forward strand.
ATTGAAACCATTCTGGAATTTTTAAAGGGTAGCGAACGTGGCATTATTCGACCGGAAAAGTGAACGAACCGTTTTCCCTTTCACATCCCTGCGCGTCTTGCCCTATCAAACCTATTCAGGCGCCTTAAATATGGCTTTGGATTATTCTTTGGCCCGATCGGCCTCTCAAAACGATCCGCCTGTTTTACGCTTTTACGGCTGGCAACCCTATTGCCTGTCTTTGGGATACCATCAGGATCAAACATTGGTCGATTTCGAACAAGTCCAGGCAAAAGGTTACGATGTGGTACGACGGCCAACCGGCGGCAGCGCTATTTTCCATAGTGAAGAATTAACCTATGCCTTGATTTTGCCGAGAACCGACATAAATCACCATGATATTTATCGATTCTTTCATTTACTTTTAGCGCGTGCGTTGAATACGCTCGGGTACGATGTTGAATTAAATTATGAAGATGATGATGAAAATTATCTTAAACAAGGGCGGAAACGATTTGCCTGCTTCAATCGGCCGGCCTTTGCGGAAATTAAATTCAGCGGGAAAAAAGTCGTAGGCAGCGCGCAAAAATTGTATCAAAACGCCTTATTACAGCATGGCTCCGTTTTAATTGGGCCAAAGCAAAATGAAATCGTACAGTTCCTAAAGTTGGATCATGAGGCCAAAGAAAAATACAAAAAAAATCTGAGAGAAAGCTCGGTAGCGCTCCGGGAGATTCATAAAAAAAACATTTCTCCCAATCAGATTGCCGATGCTCTACTGTCTCAATTTGAGGCCTCATTACCCTTAAATATCTATTACGAAGATTTGACGGATTTTGACCTTGGACACGCACAAAAATTTGTCGATCGATTTAAAATTCAATAACTTATTCAATAATAAGGATTTGATCTGTTATTTAATTCAAATTTATTGTTAGAGTCCGAATAATCGTAATTTTTAGGAGGCGCGTCATGAGAAAAATATTTTTATTCTTTTTAGCGGTTTGCTTTTTGGGTAGTCTCTCTCAAGTAAAAGCCAGTGATTTTGAAGACCATTTGAAAGAAGTGGTTCAACAGGGAAATAAAATTTATTTGATTGGATATATTAAACCTTTTGCCACGGCAATCGGAACCGGCATGGGCGGTGCACTGTTCCACCGGGGCTACGCAAAGACTTTTCCGAGATTTGACATCGGGATTAGTGCTACCTACGTGATGATTCCCGAAGAAGATAAATATTTTGGGGTGTCATTACCAGGATTGGGCGATGTGCAAGCGCCAACGGTTTTCGGACCAACCAAAACCAGTAATCCGCTTTTGATTCCCGGCACCGATCAAAATAAATTCATCGTACCGGTTTTGCATGCCAATATCGGTCTTTTTGCCAATTTCGAAGCAATGGTTCGTTTTGCTACTAAAGATTTAGGTGACTTCGGGAGAGTAACTATTTACGGCGGCGGATTGAAATATGAATTGAGTGATCTGATTCCCATTCCCATGTTTCCCATCGATTTCGGATTACAAGCCGCTTATCACAAACTGACTTTAGGCGATTATCTGGATTCAGGCACCTTTTCGATGAACGTGCAAGCTTCGGGTACATTGCCTATGCTTCCTTTTGATATTTACGGTGGCGTAGGATATGATGTCTCCAGCACAACAATCAAGACGTTGCAATTGGTGCCGGGAACCAATTTGGGAGATGTTACCATTGACGGCAAAAACGGTTTGCGCCTTAATGCCGGTGTTAGTTTTACCTTGTTGTTCCTGAACATTCATGCCGATTACAATATCGGTACGTACAAATCCATCGCAGGTGGAGTGATGATCGTTTTTTAAACGAAATTAAATGGAATTTTATCTGTAAGAAACATTTATTTGCGGAAAGGCGTTGTAAGAATGGCTCGCCAAGTCGGGCTATTTTGTTACATTAAATTCCAAAAAATTAACAAAAGCAGGCTCGGACAAGATCTCAAATATTTGTTTGAGCCGTTTTAGAGAATAAGGAGTAGTTTTTTTTAATGATTACGATACTTGCCGTTATTTTTGTTTTTGGCCTATTGGTAATGATTCACGAATTTGGCCATTTTATTGCCGCCATTCTGATGGGAGTGCGCGTAGAGCGGTTTTCCATTGGTTTCCCGCCGAAATTGTTTAGCAAAACAATCAAAGGGATTGAATTCGTAATCGCAGCCATTCCATTGGGCGGTTACGTAAAAATGGCCGGATTTATTGATGAAAGCATGGATACCAATATTACCGGAGCTCCCGATGAATTCCAATCCAAGCCGTTCTGGAAAAAAACTCTGATTATCTCCGGCGGGGTTATCATGAACTTCTTGTTGGCGGTTGTTGTTTTGGCCTTGCTTAATTTTTATCAGGGCGAGCGCATCATACCTGAAACAACCGTCGGTTGGGTAGGCCAAAAGGGCGTTGCCGCTCAAGTGGGATTCCAAAAAGGTGATAAAATTCTGAAGGTCAACGGGCAGCCGGTTCATAGCTGGAATGAAATGCAGGAACGCTTTATCGACAACCTAGGTAAAGATATTATTTTTACCGTGGAACGCGACGGGAAAATTATTAATTTGAAGTATGACAAAAGCTATTTTAAGGAAAAGAACGGAGAACAGCTTAATATTGCCCCGGAAATCTCAGCGCGTGTCGGTGATATTTCACCGGGAATGCCTGCGCAGAAGGTCGGACTGAAACGCGGTGATTTGATTATTGAAATTGCCGGGCAGCCTGTTAATGACTGGATGCAAATGACCCAAGTTATTCGCAAGTATCCGGGGAAAACCATTTCCATTAAATGGAAGCGAGGCGATTCCGTTTTAACCGCCCAAATAACACCTCAAGTGTTCATGGAAAAAGATAAAACCGGCAAAATGATTAAGGTCGGCAAGATCGGAATCGGCATGTATTATGAGCATAAAGAAGTGGGCCTGGGAAAGGCTTTTGTGCTCGGATTTAATAATACCATCGATTTGATTGTTTTAAATGCCAAAGCGATCTATTGGATTTTTACCGGAACCAAATCGGCAAGGGAATTGGTTGGCGGGCCGATTATGATTGCCAAAATGGCCGGCGATGCCGCCAAAGCCGGTTGGGCTTACTTGTGGTATTTGATTGCCGCGCTTAGCTCCGTTTTGGCCTTTTTTAATATTTTGCCGATTCCCGGTTTGGACGGAGGACATTTGGTTTTCTTGATTATCGAAGCCATTCAGGGTAAACCCATCCCAATTAAAATTAAATTAAGAATTCAGCAGGTGGGGTTGGCCATTCTTTTTACTCTGATTATTTTTATTTTTTACATTGACATTAGTCGTTTGTTTTTTAAATAAAAATTAAACGAATGGAAGTTCAAGGCCATGCTTCTCCGTGAACGTGGCCTTTCTTTTTGCCGTTTGCCAAATGGAAATTGCACATGCAGCTTGTTAATAAAATCGAACAATTTATTCGGGAGAGTCTCCGGCATCGTTACGATACACGTTCTCCTTTAACGACATTTTTGGAGCGTAAAATAGATTCGGTTCATTGCGTTTTAAATCTCAAAGGCAAAGTCGAATTAATTTTACCGCCCACCGAGCCGTTTCGGGTTTTTGTTTTTCGCTTACCTCAAACACGGATCTATTATTCGTTGTACCAAAACCTTGACTGGCGTATTAAAATTCTGGATTATTTTGATCGGACGATCTTTTTAATTCATAGCTTAAAAGGATCTCAATCCGTTCGATTTTCGTTTCACAATGAAAAAGCGATACTTACTCCATTGACCGGGGCTTCTCAAGGAAAAGACGACTGGCTTGTGGAATACGATGCTTTCGGGATTTTCCCCGAAGAAGGTCAAACAATCAAGGAAGCCGAAGCGGGTATTTTGCCTTATTTGCAATCAATTCGAGAGCGCGAATACAAGCAACACATTTTAAATACATTCCTTACGAGTGAACAAGGCGTTCGGCAAAAAATCGATCAATTATTTACGCAAGTAAATGAGATTGATTCCTTTGGCAGCTTGCAAATTACGTCCGTTCAAACTTCCGCATTTATTTGGTTGCATGAGCTCTATTTGCAATTAGGTTGGTTGAAGCGACTGAATGATTTTTACGCGCAAATTGACCCTAAGCAATTAAAGCGATCTACCGTTTTAAATTTTACGGCGCACCGTTTTAACGATTTTGCAGAAAAAATCGGATCGGAATTTCCAACGGTTAAGCTGCCTGCGTTGAAAAAAGGTGAAAAATCGAATACTTTTTTAAAACGCTACTTATTGCCTGAAGATGGGGACGAAGCACTCGATGCCGATTTGCAAAATTTTTGGGAGTATCTGCAAATTCCGGCTTTGCGCTTCCGCTGGGAACGTGAAATTGAGCAATCGCCCGATGAATTTGTAGCATTTGTGCTTCTCTCCATTTGTCGCAAATTTTGGTGGGCGCCGATGGCCGTCGATTTTGTAAAACCATTGCTTCCCGATTCTTACCGTTTGGTATTTGATTTATTAACTGCCGTTATGTTGCGCATTTGTGTTG
>JALWEA010000621.1 GCA_027039465.1 Calditrichia bacterium
GCCTGCCTTGCCGAAACGTCGATTGGTACGAATTAAGGATCGGGCATCCAAATAATAGGCCTCGCTGTTTTTACCATGCAGGACATTAGCCAGAATAAAGGCCGAAAGCCGCTCGCCGAAACTCATAACCACATCCAGCATGCGCGGAGAAAGTTCACGCACTAAAAATATTCCGTGCAAAATATCGTGCAGATCATTGAACTTTAAAATGATGCGCGAAACCATAAGGCTTTGGTTTTTGGAATCGATCAGTGCTTTGGCCATGGCGATGTGCTTTTCTTCCAGATTTTTTTCATCTTGCAAATAGCTCTTATCCCCTTTGGCCGCCTTTTCCGCCATACGGATCAAACGATCGGTAACCCCGGCAAAAGCCGATACCACCACGGCAACCGAATCCTTTTGCGCCAAAATAATATCCGCCACCTGCCGAACCCGATCTTCATCTTTCAAAGACGTTCCACCGAATTTTAAGATTTTCATGCCATTTATTCTCCTGCAGAGTTAAATTCTTGGTCTCGAAATCTGAGAGTTTATCTCTAATATTTTTAGTTGTTGTTTTTATTTATTAACCCATCCCCTAACCCCTTCCCTGATATCTCAGGGAAGGGGAATTAAGGTGTTAAATGGTTATTCCAAATTTCAAATATTTTTGGTTTTAAAAAACAAAAGAGCCAACCTCGGCTGAAGTTGGCTCTTTGCATTTTTATACGATTTCAACGAAACTTCAGCCCGTACCTTTCCCCTTCCGGGTTGTGGTTGTTCCGGTTAATGATAAGAAATGTCCGGTTTTGCCGAAGTTCGTTGAGCTAAAATCCATTTTCTCTTTCTCTGTGTTTGGGCAAGTTTACAATAAAAAGTATTTATTTTCAAGTATTTTTATTTTTATGCTATTTGACTCATATTATCTAATAGCTCAAATAACGTACAATGGTGCTGATAATTTGGAATTAGGAATTAGGAACTGGGAACTTGCTCAACTTTGCGGTTTTGGACACGGAATTAGAAATGGCCAACGCTTAACGGTTATACGATTACACGAATAACGGATAACGACTTCCCCTGCCCCTTTCAGGGTTTGGTGGCTAAAAAAATAGCCCGTCTTGGGCGCGGGTACCCTTCAATGGTTAAACGGTCGTCATCCGGATGTAAAAAATGAGGTAAGGATTCAAAACGCATCCAATCGGTCGGTCGCTGTTCTTCCGTAGTGGTTAGGCTGACATTCAATAAGCGTACTTCTTTGAATCCGGCACGAATCAGCCATTCTTCCAAGGTAGGCGGAGATGGAATAAACCACACATTGCGCATTTTGGCATAACGATGCCTCGGCACCAACACTTCACCTTTGCGCCCTTCAATAACCAACGTTTCCAGGATCAGTTCGCCGCCGTTCTTAAGCAAACTTTTTAATTTGAACAAGTGGTCAAACGGAGAGCGACGATGGTACAAAACGCCCATGGAAAAAACGGAATCAAAGGCCTGCAAATTGTCCGGTAAATCCTCAATTCCCAAAGGCAGCACTTGCACATCGGAGCGCCGCAAATAGGTTTGCACGGCCGCAAACTGAGCCACATTCTTCATGTAAGGATCAATGCCCGTTACCAAATCGGCTCCCACACCGATCATGCGCAAGCAATGGTAGCCGTTGCCGCTGCCCACATCCAGAACAATCCTTCCCTTCAAAGGACGAATCTCATCTTTCAGGCGATCCCATTTAAGATCCGAGCGCCACTCCGTATCAATAAGAAGGCCGAATAAATCAAACGGTCCTTTGCGCCATGGGTGCAGTTCCATTAAATCCGATCGTAGGCGTTCGATTTGTTTCGGTGCCGCATCTTCTTTCCTGCCTATTTGTATGATTGATCGGTTCAAATCAATCATGCTCGGCTTAAGGTCCGGCAAGCGTTCAATGACAGCCTGCCAGTGCGCCAAATCTTTGTTTTTGGCAGGATCAAGCTTTCGGGAAATTTGTTCGGGTAGCGCTTGCGCCCAAGATTTGAAACGATCGCTTGCGGAAGACAGATGCTGTAGAAAAACGGAATAATCAATCATTTGACGGCTGCCATGGAAATAAAATTAAAATATTGGAACCATTGGAAGCATTGTTTAAAGCCGATGTTTAAAAGCCGACGGCGATGGGTTTCGAAAGTTTCGGCGATCAGAACGTTTTCCAGGGCCGTGCGTTTTTGGCTGATTTCCAGCTTGCTGTACCCGTGCGCTTTTTTAAAGGCCAAATGCATGGCATATTGAAATTCCTGCTCACTGGGATCGGGAAAAAGAATTTTTTCGGAAATAATCAGCACACTGTTAGGCAGCATGCCTTGGTAAATGATGCTCAGGCGTTCTTCGCGTTCGGCAGGATCCAAAAATTGCAAGGTGTAATTCAAAACCACAACCGAAGCGTTCCGGATCTTAATATCCTGAAAATCCGCACAAATTAAACGTATGGGCGGTTCATCGGGAGGATTGTCAATGTAACGCTTGCTTTCACGAATCATATCCGGGGAATTGTCAACAGCAATAATTTCCACATTGGGCACATTGATGCCGGAACGCATGGCCAGCGAAGCCGCGCCTAAAGAACTGCCCAAATCGTAACAGCGTGTACCGGCCTGAACATGATACGCCGTAAACAACCCGATGGCCTGTAAAATTTCTTCGTAACCGGGAACGGAGCGCTTGATCATATCCGGAAAAACACGGGCAACTTTCCGGTCAAATCGAAAACCGCTCACTCTTTCCAAAGGTTGATTGTAAATATTGTCTTTAATCATTTTTCAAACGTTGAATCAAATCTTTTTATCTTTTTTCTTTTGTCTTTTGTCATTTTTCATTTGTCATTAATTTCTTCCCTTTGTAAATAACCGCCACGCCGTTTAGGAGCCGCCAATGTTTCAAATCCTTAAAACCCGCCAACGTTAACTCATTCTCAAATTCTTCAATGGTCGGAAAGCGCTCCACCGATGCCGGGAGATAGGAATAGGCTTCCTTATCTTTACTGACCATGCGGCCCACCATGGGTAAAATATTCTTGAAATAAAAAAGGTAAATCCGGCGAAACGGAGCAAAGGTAGGCAAAGAAAACTCCAGAATAACGGTCTGACCGTTCGGTTGCAAAACACGGTACATTTCCTTTAAGGCCTGAATGCGGTTACCCATGTTGCGAATCCCGAAAGCAATGGTGGTGCCCGCAAAGGAATCGTCTTTGAATGGCAACGCCTCACCGTCGGCGTTCATTAACCGCAACTTGGGATCATCGGTTTTTTGACGGGCGAATTGCAGCATGCGCAGGGCAATATCGGCGCCGACTACGTGGCACTGCTTCTGCCGAATGATTTCAAGTGCAAAATCCGCCGTGCCACAGGCTAAATCCAACACCTGTTGATCCGGAGAAACATCCAGTTTGCGAATGGCCTTTTTACGCCAAACAATATCAATGCCCAAACTTAAAAAATGATTTAAAAAATCATAGCGATGAGCAATGGAATTGAACATGCGCTGCACGTAGTGTTTTTTCTTTTCTCCTGGTTCCAAAACCATACCTGTATCGGACATCTCATTCTCTCCAATGCTGAATTAACGTGTGCGGAATCGAAAGCAGATCCAAGGCCTTGGCTACGATGTAATCGACCAAATCTTCAACGGTCTGCGGCTGATGGTAAAAAGCCGGGGAGGCCGGTAGAATCGTGGCACCGGCCAAGGTGGCCCGTTTCATGTTTTCAAGATGAATAAGCGTGTACGGCGCTTCACGCACCATTAAAACGGTCGGCCTCCGTTCTTTTAAATTGACTTCTGCGGCGCGTTCGATCAAATTATTAACGTAGCCTAAAGCAATGCCTGCCAGCGTTTTGGAAGAACAAGGCATTACAACCATCCCTTCCGTTTTAAAGGAACCGCTGGCAACGGAAGCAAAATGATTTTCCCAATGGTGCGGAATAATTTTAACCGCAGGCGGCGGCTGATGCAGCACGCGTCGGATATATTGGGCAAATGTCTCTTTCTCCAGATCCCAACCCGTTTCACTCTTCATGATTTTAATGGCATTGGCTGTTGGAATCAAATGCACTTGATAGCCTTCCGGTACGGCCAATAAAAAGCGTACGGCGTAAATCATCCCGCTGGCACCGCTAATGCCCATGACAATCCGTTTCAAATCAGACCGCCCCGTTTGTAATTCCAAAAATTAAATTCATTATTGCGCTTACCGAGTTTTGTACTGCATTTGTCCTTTATTCTTTTTCTTCCGAACCCCAAAAATGTAAATCCGGAATGTGTTCGATGAGTCCAAGATAAAAGGCATAATTGAAGAATTCGGTCAGTCCTTCCTGTTCCGCGCTGCCAAACGAGTAATACACACGGCGGTTCAAATATTCTTTGTAAAATTCAAAATCCTGCGAGTGCGTACCGGCAAATTCTTTGCTGATTTTTTCAATGTTCTTTTGGCCGATGTCAGCGGATTGGCGTAAAATATTAACTTCATTTTCGGTTAGACTTATTTCGTGCCCGGCCCAGAAAGCGGCCACAAAAGGCAATCCGGTTAAATCGTGCCACTCTTCACCCAAGTCCAGATGCGCGGCAAAGCGGGCTTGCGCTTCCAAAGCACGATTACCGCTGAGCAAAGCCGCGTCCGCCTGCTTTAACATTGTTTGCAGATCGGCCTCCATGGGAATGATTTCCGATTCCATTTCGTACTTTTCGCGTAAAATGATTTGCAATAGCGTGATGGCCGTAGGATAACGCGCATCCACGGCAATACGACGCAATGTATGCAGATCTTTGTTGAAAAAAAGGGCCATGCTGCCCGTTTCGCCTTGCGAGGCAATGCACACATCCGGCACAATTTTCCAGGCGCCTTTGCCTTTGGCGTACTCGATGGACGGGATCAAGGCAAGCTCGGCTTCACCCTGAATCAACTTACGGGCGCATGTTTGCGGATCTTCAAGTTTGAATTTGAAATCGTGTTTAATAAGTCCTTTTTGCAATCCGTAGATGAGCGGTTGAACATTTAAATCCGAACAGGCGCAGGCGTTTTTTACGGTGAATTGCAACTTCTCTTCCTGCTCCTGCGGCTTGGGTTGATTCGAACCGCCTCCGAATAAATTATTTATTTCCATCCCACTATTTCCCTTTAAATTTAAGCGCCAAAATTTAAAGGTCGCCCGATGTTAAAGCAAATAATCTTTGGAGGTTGGCGGGGAAAGAGAGTTAAGAGTTAAGAGTTAAGAGTTAAGGGGTAAGGGTTAAGGGTAAGGCGTTATTCGTTTAATCATAAATTCGTTAAGCGTCTGCCATTCCTAATTCCAGGCCCAAAACCGCAAAAAAGAGCAAGTTCCCAGGTAATTCCGTCCTTACATTGAATATCCCAAGATTAAAGGCGGAACGAATCAAGAGACAGTAAGCGCCAATACATCCACAAACCATTATTTCCGATTAACGCTTACACGGATAACGAATAACGATTTACCCACTTCATCCAATCAACAACGGTAAGCTCTACTCCATCTCTCCCACAAACTGCAACACCACGCTGCGGTGCCGCGAGGTATTGTCAAAATCGATTAAAATAATCTGCTGCCAGGTGCCTAATACCAAACGACCGTCAATAACCGGAACGGTAAACGAAGTGCCCGTCAACGTCGATCGCAAATGGGCATACCCGTTGCCGTCGTGCCAGGTATCATCGTGGTGATAGCGCCGATTCATCGGAGCGATTTTTTCCATCATCTCCGGCAAATCCTTTAAAAGTCCGGGTTCATATTCAATGGTGCTGATGGCCGCGGTCGAGCCGTTAATAAAAACCAATAACTGCCCTTCTACCAACCCGTTCTCTCGAACAAATTCTTTGACTTGCGGCGTAATATTTACAATATCATTAAAGCCATTCGTCGAAACGGAAATGGTACCATGCACTGTGCCAATCGACATGATCGTTCCTTTCCTGTTTAATTACATCGATTTCAAAGTTAATCAATTCAAAGGAAAGATTCTACAAAGGAATAAATAACGGAGATCTTCAAATAACCTTTTCGGATAATTTTGGAAAAAAGAAAAAATCCTGCTGCAAATTAATTACAAACAGGATTTTTAAAATCGAGAAAGGATTTGGGTAGGAATTTGTTATTTGAGCAGTTTTGCCAGAACTATGCCTAAAATCAACCACAAGGGAATCGAGAAAATAAGCGCCCAGATGATTCCGTTGGCTGTCTTTAAAGAACTAGCCATGCCTTTATTTTCCAAAGCCCGGTTGATTTTTAAGCGAACTTCTTCGATATGAAACGGTTTGGTCAGATAATCGTAGGCACCTTTTTTGATGGCCTCCACTGCCGTCTCAATGGTCGGATGTGCCGTAATCATCAAAAAGACGATTTTTTTGTTTTCCGAACGTACCCGTTTCAACAATTCAATGCCGTCCATTTCCGGCATGTACAAATCGGAAAGCACCACATCGATCGGTTCTTTCCGAATTATTTCCAGCGCTTCTACGCCGTTGGAAGCAACATGAGGAATGTAATCCAAACTTTTAAGC
>JALWEA010000622.1 GCA_027039465.1 Calditrichia bacterium
CGCGGCAAGCGTACCAAATACAAAACAACAACCATTACCAGGGTTACCAAAGCAAAAACCCAATACAGCGAAACCCACGGTAAATTTTGAGGTACCAAATCGCGGAGAATGGCAATGAACCACGGCTCACCCTGAGGATCGCTCTGCAGATTACGCACCAAATAGGAATAGAGAAAAGGGCTTAAAAACGATGCGGAGCCGAAAACCAATTGGGCCAGAACCGAATTGAAGGCGAAATGCTCTTCCCCTCCGGACACACGCAACAAAGGATTAATGGCCACTTGCAACATGGCCATGCCCACGCCGATTAAAAACAGGGAGAACATGGCAACCGCATAGTACGGAAAGACGGCAAATACAAAAGCACCGATAAAAGCCAGCACAAAGGCACCGACCATGACCGGCTTTTCCCCGTAACGTTCAACCAACATTCCCGCAGGAATGGACATCACTCCGTAGGCAATAAAAAAGGCAAACGGCAAAAAACCGGCCAACGTTAAACTTAAGTGAAAACCGTTAATGATGTCCGGAATCAACGGGCCGATGATATTAGTCAGAAAAGAAATCACGAAAAAGACGAAGAGAATTAAAACAACAACAAAGTAATTCCGTTTCACAACAAGCTCCAATAGATTAATTGAATTATCATGACTTCACTTTAATAAGGGGTTATAGCCCCATTCTCGTGAAAAACGTTTAGTCCCCATTCCGCAGGATGAGACCAACAAAACAATGAGCAATATGTTAGCCCCAACATTTATGTTGGGGATAAATTTTAGAAAACCCTATATTTTAGCCCTTTAGGGCTTTTTAGAGTAAACACTTCCATGAAAATTTTTAAGGCATTTAGTCCTTTTGTTTTTACCGATTATCTCCGCTACCCGTTTGAGCAGATTCGTTTTGCACCGTTGTATTCCATCCTTGCACAACCAATTTGGGCCGGGCGAAAGTATTAAATTGCACTTCCACAAGGCGTTCTTCTTTAGGCAATAAGGAAATGTAATTATCTTCCCAAAAAACGGGTAAAATCGGCTGACCGTTTTCATCCTGCAATTCCAAATAGATCAAAAAAGCAATACGGGAAGAGGTGTTTTTCAAATGCACCGCAATTCGATTACCGCTTGGCGCCATGACGCTTTTTACCAGAATATTCGCTTTTGGCAGTCGATTGAGTGCACGGAAATCGGCAAACCGGCTTTGCGGCGTTACGTACCAGGTGCTTTTGGAATAATTCAGCACGTCCGCCCTTTTGGAGAGCCAATAGAAATTATCGGCCAGCCTTTTACCGGCACGATCGGACAGACGCAAGTCCAAAAAGTAAACGGGCGTATTGACATATTTCATTTCCGCCTTCAAGACGGGTTTAACGGTATTCTCCCCAATATCCGTCATTTTTTCCCGTTCATCAACCAGGTTTGACTGCAAATCGTACATGCGTAAATGCACCCACAAAGATTCCGCAGGCATTAAGGTGCTGTTATTTAAATAGACCCAATGATTCTTGTAATTGTACATCAGTTGTAAGGGCGCACAGGCTTTTTTAGCGCCGTAAAACGCTCCGTTGGGCATCAGGTAATAATCGTACAATTGCCAATACATTTCCGGCCAGGCGGAATTGAGCATCCATTGAATTACGCCCGTGGCATTGAATTTATTAACGGCAAATGCTTCGAACATGGGCCGCATGGCTTCATAATTCATGGCCTGCGCCTTTTTGACAAAATCATCCAAATCACCCGGTTGACCGTAACGTTCGTTCAATGCTTTTCGATAGCGTTTTAAAGAATTGAATTCATTCCGGCCGCAATGATATTCCCAAACCGAATCGACGGGCCACAGATGATCAGCGGGAATCATTCGTTTCAACGAACTCAAAGGCGGAGGCTGAGGCCCTGGGCCGGTTTCCGTATTGAATCCGTAAGCGCCACCGTGTTTTCGGTCTTCAAACCAATATTTGGGCGGAACGTAATCGTAAGGGCCGTTCATTTTAACACCCGTCGGGCCGCTCACTTTACTTTCGTTGGCCGCCGCCGATCCCAAATAGGGACGTGTGCCGTCAATGCGGGCCAAGATTTGCAGATAGCGTTTTTCCAATTCCGGACGCGGTAACATAT
>JALWEA010000623.1 GCA_027039465.1 Calditrichia bacterium
CGTATTGTGTAATACTCACAGCACCTTGTCCCAATATTTTCCCGGCCATAAATTGAAAAGAGTTTGTACCGGAAAGAATGGTTTCAATAATACGGGAATTTTTATCCTGAATAATGTTGCGCATAATACCCGCCCCGTACAAGATGATCGTAAAATAAAGAAAGAACGTAAAAATAAAGGTGGAAACGTACTCCTGAGCAAAACCGCTTTTGCTCTCTTTTCCGCCCTTGGTAATTTTGTACATATTTAATTTAACTTGTTTGGTTAGTTTGGCAACCAAATCCGGTTGAATACCGGCAGCCAACAAACGCTTTTGTGAAATAATGGAAGAAATTTCGTTTTTCAGTCGCATGGACAAATCCATATCACCCACATTGCGGGCATAAAAACGCACCTGCAAAACAGAATCGATATTAGCGGGAATGTAGAGAAGAACATCCACCTTCTCGGCTGCTATTTTCTCCTTTTCCGCTTTTAATGTGGCCTCCAATTGGTAAGGATCGCTCCGAACAAATCGCAAAACATAACGCGGGCGTCCGTCTTTGAGTGTATCGGTTGAAAGTTTTTGTTGCAAGGAGGAATAAATTTGCTGGCTTTGATCCAGCACGTCAATCCGAACCTGTTTTTGCGTTTTTACCATGAGCAATAGCCCGGGTAGTACCGAAAACCCGATCATTAAAATCGGCATAAGCAACGTTAAAATAATAAAGCTCTTCTTGTAAACCGCTTCTTTGTATTCCCGCTTGATAATAGCCCAAATCTTATGCATCGTCTTCACCTCCTTTCACCAGACTGATAAAAATCTCATGTAGCGTCGAACGTCTGGTTTCCACTTTGAATATCTCAACCCGATCCAAAACCGCTTTCAGCAAGTCGTTTACCTTAAAGCCGTCTTTTAATCGCACTTCAATAAAATTACCGAAATCGTTAAACGCTTCCACAAAAGGTAACTGCTTGATAATTTCACCGTCACCGCCGTATTCCAACTGCACCGAATTATGTCCGTATTCCTGTTGGATTTCATCCAGCGGCCCGTCCAGCACCTTGTGGCCCTTATCGATCATAATAACATGATCACAAATTTTTTCGGCGGCATCCATCATGTGCGTCGATAAAATAATCGCTTTACCTTCTTTCTTGAATTCCAAAATAATCTCTTTAACCAAATCGATGTTCACAGGATCAAGACCCGAAAACGGTTCGTCCAAAATCAGCAGTTCAGGATCATGCAAAAAAGACCCGATTAACTGAACCTTCTGCTGATTCCCTTTGGAAAGCTCTTGAACCTTGCTATCGGCCATGGGCAACAGATTAAAGCGTTTCAGCCAAATACGTGCCCGTTGATCGGCCTCCTGTGCCGGAACATCGTGAAGTTCGCACAAAAATTTCAAAAAATCCGCCAGTTTCATTTTCGGATATACACCGCGCTCTTCCGGCAGGTAACCGATTTTTGATTTAAGAGTATCGTCCATGCTTTGATTGAAAATGGTAATGCGTCCGCTATCCGGCATGATGATGTTCATAATCATGCGGATTGTAGTGGTTTTTCCCGCGCCGTTTGGTCCCAACAGACCGTAAATTTTGCCCGGTTCAATCTGAAAACTTACATTGTCGACGGCAACCACCCGATCAAAATGTTTACTGATATTTTCAACTTCCAAAATAGCCATGAAATTTTCTCCTGTCCGTTAAATCGTATATGTGAATTTACAAAAGAAAAATTGATTTATTCAATATGCCCGAAATTTTTGACTATGTACGTGTAAGAAAATAAAAAGTTTTATGGAATTAGCGACAAAATTAACTTAAGTTTAAAATGAGTGGTTAAGTTGGTACATCTAAAAAGAACCTGTCATTCTTCGTTCCGCCTCAGTCACTTGGCATTCGGCCACAATTTTGCGTGCTGGTGGGCGAAAAATCACTTCAATTTAACAATTCACCAAATGCACGTAGCAAAAGTGGCACCGGGGTTGTCTCAAAAGTTACGAAAAAAAATATTTTAATCGGATTATTGAAAGTTTTTGCAATACCCAATCCACTTTTTCCCTAATTTCAGTACGAGCAAAAAAATAGCCACGAGCTGAAGCTCAGGGCTATCGAAAATCAACCGTC
>JALWEA010000624.1 GCA_027039465.1 Calditrichia bacterium
TTTTTAAACGTTTCGGTTTTAGGATTAAAATAGGAAATTCCATGATACAATGTGGCTAACCAAAAATTTCCTTTATTATCCCTTTTAATAGATACCACATAGCCGGAAGGCAATCCGTCTTTGGTCGTATAATGTTTAAATATTTTTTTATACGGCTGGACATAAGCCAAGCCACCGCCCCAACCACCTAACCACAAACCGTTATGGCCGTCCCCTTCTATTGTTAAAATAAAATCCAATGGCAAACCGTTTTTCTTGGTATAAATAAATCTCGGGGTTAGTTTGTCCAATTTTAAATTTTCACGGAAGCCGACCAAACCTTTTTCCGTCCCAATCCAAATCGTATGAAGCGAGTCTTCGTAAATTCCCCAAACGGAATTGTCCGGTAGCCCTTGCTTTGTCGTAAACGTTTCAAAATATTTCCCTTTATAACGGCTTAATCCGCCCCCCCAGGTTCCGAACCATATAATATGCTCCCTGTCTTCAAAAATAACATCAATGGTATTATGGCCGAGTCCATTCTGAGTGGTAATGGTAAAAAAGCGCTGCCTTTTTGAAAAGGGGTGTAGAATTTGCACCGCCCCCTTTGTCGTACCGACCCAAATGTTGCCCGAATGATCTTTGGCTAAAGTGCGTATCCAATTATCAGGTAAATGATTATTAGTATCAAAGATTTTAATGTTTGATAAATTAAACGGTGCATTATCTTGCCAATTCGCTTGTATCAATCCTTTATCGCCCGTACCAATCCAAATAAAATGGGATTTAAAAAATAAAATATTCTCAATTCTATTCGAAGGTAAGCCATTTTTTTGGGAAAAATAATGAAATTTTTCTTGCCGTTTAAAATCATCGGGCTTAAAAACAACAATACCATGCCAGGTGGCAACCCATAAATTGGAATCGGGGCCTAATGCAAGATAGGAAATATGATTGTCTGGAATGCCGTCTTTGGTAGTAAGGAAAATACCCGACATGCCGTCATACCGAAATAAACCATGCTGATCGGTACCTACCCAGACCGTACCATCAGAATCCCGTAATAGAGAGGTAATTCGAAAGCTATGGAGCGAATGATTTAATTCGAATTTTCTAAACTTCCCTGAATAAATATCATAAATGGAAATACCCGAACGTTCCAATCCGAACCAAATTAAACTGTCCCCGTCTTCAAAACATGCTGTTACCGCATTGCCCGTAAGTCCGTTGTGCGAATTAAAGTTTTTGAAATGCAGGCCGTCAAACCGGGCCAGGCCATCTTCTGTTCCGATCCAAAGGTATCCCAAGGTATCCTGCAAAATTGTGGTTACTTGAGATTGCGGTAATCCGTCCTGAACATTAAATGTTTTAATGGGCAACAATTGTGCTTGACCAAAATCAGGTAAGAGTACTATTCCAACAAATAGAGTTAAAATAAGAAAGATACGTTTCACGGTTATGTGCTCATTAATAAAAATTACTTCAATCGGCTTTTATCGGATAAGTCGTTTCAATAAACTTTTTCGGAATGGAATTGATTTCCTTTATTGATTCCATATTTGTTTACTGAAACGATTCATTCGTGCTTTTCCACTCACTACATCCAATCAATGATGAATTTCGACATTTATGCTTAAGAACATTAGCAAATATGAAGGATTTTGTTAAAATCTCATAAATTTAACGATATATTGAGATAATCTTTATTGATTTTTCAGGCTCAATAGTAAATTACGAAATCAAATCTAATAATACAAATAGGTAAACCGTTCGTTCGTGAAAATAATCAAAATTCTTCGCATTAAAAAAAAATACAATTCGTCCGAATTTTGTTTTATATTTATATAGGTCAAACCAGCAAACGAGCTTAGCTATGATGTACGTTGAACCTTCCTGGAATTCATTGGTAGAACGTTTGAAAAGCAAGGATGCTAAGCGTATTTATGTCGTAGGTGTACCGGACAGCGGTAAGTCAACGTTAGCTCGATTCCTAAGTGAAACTTTCGCCGTCCTTAAGCCGACCGCTTTTATTGACTCGGATCCCGGGCAATCCACTTTGAGCTTACCCACAACCATTAGTGCCGGTTTTTACTCCACAGGCAGCAAAGAGCCGCAGGTTATTCTTAGCCGCTTTATCGGAGATACTTCGCCTCAACACAAACAGGCCGTTATCTTACTTGCATTGCACCGTTTAACCGATAAAATGCAGGAAAAAGGTGCTGACTGCATGATTTTCGATTCATCGGGTTATGTATCCGGACAAGATGCGTTGGAATATCAGCTTTCGGTTATCGAAATGCTGCAGGTTGATGTTGTTATTCTTTTACAACGTAATGATGAATTACAGCGCTTGGGGGCGTTATTGGAAAAATTCGGTACGATTACGATTGAAGAAATTCCGGTTTCTCAGGCGGTACGTCCGCTTTCCATGCCCATGCGCAAAGAAAAACGCGAATCCAAATACCGCGCCTATTTTGAAAATCAGGAAATTCGCGTTTTGGATGTGCAAAACCTGGCTTTATGCGGTTCTTTACCGGAACGATTTACCGTTCAAAGCATGCGGGGTCGACTATTGGCTTTTTGCGATCGGGAAAGATTTGTAATCGCCATGGGCATTGCGCGTTCTTTCTACGAAAGCGACAAGATCTGCATTTGTCAAGCGCCCGATTTTGATCTTAACCAAACCGCCTTTTTACATTTCGGGGATATCTTTATCAATACGGATTTCAAAGAAGAGCACATCTCCAAACGACAGTTGCAAAAGGAAAGCAGAAATTAGTTTCCTGTTAAATGGTTAAATCGTTGAATTGGGATTTTAAGAACTGGGAATTGGGAACTAGGAACTGGGAATTCGTTTATATTCTGTAACTAGTTGATGCAGAGCGTGAAGAATGGTTGCGAAAAAAAGAATGGGAATTGATTTTACCATTTATCCGGCAAAATCAATCCCCTTTTATTTGAGGCAGATATGCATTTTATTTTGCGATTCTGTTTGCCAGCTCGGCTTTTGCTTTCTGATAATACAATATCGGTAAACGATATTTCTTAATTTTCCCGCCTTCATCCACCGGAATCATAAGTTCGTAGCTATCTTCATAATCATGCCAATCTATCAGCGCGACTTCCGTGCGGTTTACGTTTTGCAGAGCTGTATTTTTATCGGGATGGAACTGTACATTTTCCAATTCCGGAAATTTTTCTTTGACCAATGTTTCCGGCAGGTACGTGTGTACCTGTAATCGCCCGATATATTCAAATTCGATAAACCCTTTTTGACGGGAAATTAAGGTGTAGCCTTCTTTTTGCAGGCATTGTTTGTCGATCTGCGGTGATATTTCGGACTGTTTGGCAAAACGTCCGATTACAATGCCGTCCATTGCTCCCTGTTTGAGATAAAACAAAGCTTCGGCCGCGCTGCCGAACGGGTACAATTCGATAAAATCATTTTTACTTTTCAAATCAATGGCAATATTCGCCATGGTCGGACAAAATCCCAATTTAAAATCAGTACTCATATTCAATCTCTCCTTGATTAAAGTTTCTTCCCTATGGCAAAGCCGGAATGAACCGCATCGATAATTTTACCGACTTTGTGCACATCACCGATTTGATAGGTTTCGTAATGTTTTTTCAATTCCAAATACAAGGAATGGTCGTGGCGTCCGCCAAAAGCGGTTACGAACAAATCGGCCGGCAGGAGTTCTTCGTTTCCGTTGTTACCGATACGCACCCCGTTATCCGTTATTTCCTGCACCGGCGCTGATGTTTTAATCGCAATGCCTTTTTCCTTGATTTCACGCACTAAATAGCCGCGACTAATGGGCTCCATGCCCATGGCAATTTCCGGCAGCATTTCCACAATGGTTACCTCATTGCCATGATCACGTAAATAAAGCGCCGTTTCGCAACCGACCAAACCGCCGCCGCCGACAACGACCTTTTTGCCGTGAATGGTCTCATTGCGATTTAAAATTTCCTGAAATGATTTTACAAACGGCTTATCAATGCCTTTAATGGGCGGAGGCGCGTAATTGGCTCCTTTACTGATCACAACAACATCCGGTTTAACATCATGCACGGCATCGAGCGTTGCTTCCTTATTCAGTTCAATGGGAATATGTAATTTTTCAGCCATGAACTGGTAATATTCAATGAGCCAATTGATCTTTTCCTTGCCGGGGGGTACCGCACCTAATGCCAGCGCCCCGCCAATTTGAGATTCCTTTTCCCAAACAACGACTTCATGGCCGCGCTGCTTCAAAGTAACCGCCGCTTCCAGTCCGGCAGGTCCTGCGCCAATCACCAGGATGGTTTTCTTTTGCAAGGCCGGATGTAAAATTTCATCGGATTCCAGGCGACCGACATTCGGGTTAACGCCACAGCGCAAAGCCGTGCCTTCTTCATGACGCGCTTTAATGCATTCGCTGCAACCGATGCAACGTTTAATTTCTTTGCTGCGTCCCATTTGCGCTTTAACCGGCCAATCCGGGTCTGCAATAAGCGCGCGCCCCAAACCGATCAGGTCTGCACTGCCTTTTTCCAAAATCTCTTCGGCGCGCTCGGGATTGCGAATCATGCCCACCGCTACCACCGGAATTTTGACGCCGCGTTTTTTGAGTTCTTCGGCCATGTAACCGCGCCACGCTTCCGGATATTGCATGGGTTCCAGACGCTTTTCTTTGGAACCGAATCCCACATCGGCATGCACCGCTGCGTAGCCCAATTCTTCGTAAGCTTTAGCGATTTCCGCGCCCTGTTCAATGGTAAGGCCGCCTTCCACAAAATCCATCACGCCCAAACGGGCTGTTACGGTGAAATTCGCTCCGCAGAGTTGTTTGATTTTATCGATAATCAATTTGGCAAAACGCACCCGATTTTCCATCGAACCGCCAAATTCATCGGTACGCTTGTTTGTTAAGGGTGATAAAAACTGATCGATGAGTAACCCGTGCGCTGCTTCGGTTTCCACACCGTCAAAATGGGCTTTCTTGGCGCGCAAAGCTGCCTGCGCAAAACTCTCGGCAATGGCTTCGATCTCTTCGGGTGTTAATTCATGCGGTAATACGCCGTCCGGACGCAAATTAACGACCGAAGGTGCAACCGGCGTTTTGTTTCCCGAAAGTTTTAAACTGGAAAATAACCCCGGATGGGTTAACTCCATAAAAGCCAAAGCACCGTGTTTGTGAATTTCGTAAGCCACGCGGCTCAATCCGGCAATGAAACGATCATCGTCTATTCTCGGTTGTGTGGTACCGTGGCGCGCATCCGGATATTGAATGCACATATTTTCCATGGTTACCACGGCTGCCCCGCCCTGCGCCCGGCGTCCGTAATGATAAATCAATTCGGGGGTTACTTCGCCCGTTACAGAGGCAAAGTTGGTCGCAACCGGCGGAAAAACGATTCTATTTTTTAATGTTAAACTACCTACCCTTACGGGAGAAAATAACTTACTGTAATTCATGGCAAAACTCCTTTTAGTTCGGAAAGGTGATCCATCCCTATTTTAATTAACTGTTCAACATGCTCGTCGGCTATGGAATAGCGGTAAAATTGTTTGTCGCGTTCGACTTTTACTAGTCCGGCGTTTTTTAGAATACGCAACTGCTGAGAAACCGTGGGTTGGTTGAGCCCCAATGTTTCCGCAACGTTATTGACACAGCGCGATCGTTGGTCCAGCAGGGCTAAAATGATTTTAAGCCGTGTCGGATCCGAGAAAACGTAGAAAAAGCGCGCCAATTTTTCGAGGTCGCCTTCTGCCAATTTGAATTGCTTCATACTGTCACCATATCATTATATTCTTATATTCATATATGCGAATATAGCAATTTAAAATTAGTAAAGCAAACAATTAATAGTAAAAAAATCTGGGTTCGTTTTGGTTTTTAGTGGGTAAATTAGAAATGCACTAAAAAATGATTATATATTGTAAATGGGTCGATCAAAGACTTTCATTAAAATATTCTTCAAGTATAATTGAAGAATCCGATGATTTGCCAATAATTTTCATTTATGTTTGAAGAACGCATGTCCAATATTAAAATATTTGTCCGATTGGGACATTTGAAAGTAAATTTTATAGAATTAGTATTTTCAGACGTCCTTTCAGGACTGCATTAGGACGCGCCGGTCATCAGTCCGCACCAATAAATTGGTGGGTTATTATCGTTTGATCACTTCGGGATCGTTTTGTGAGTTTTGGTGTGTTTGGCTAAAAAGTTGAAAAATAATTTCAGCCTATTTTTTGTTTGATTGGATTTTATTCTTTTTTGCCAAGTTTTGACTTACGAAAGAATTCCCGACAGGGAATTCCGATAATAGCCCACATTTTCAAATGTGGGAACGCATGTCCAATATTAAATTATTTGTCCCGAACGGGACAAGTGAAAGTATATTTTATTGAATTTGCATTTTCAGACGTCCTTTCAGGACTGCATTAGGACGCGCCGATCATCAGTCCGCACCAATGAATTGGTGGGTTATTATCGTTTGATCCCTTCGGGATCGTTTTGTG
>JALWEA010000625.1 GCA_027039465.1 Calditrichia bacterium
GTACTAAGCACTCACTAAAGGTTGCTCCGAACAAACGCCTGTTGGATATTCTGCGGGAAGATTTGAACTTAACCGGCACCAAAGAAGGCTGCGACGTAGGCGAATGCGGCGCCTGTACGGTCGTTATGAACGGGCAGGCGGTACATTCCTGTTTGGTTTTAGCTCCCCAAGCGGACGGCGCCGAAATTCTAACCGTAGAAGGCTTGGCAAACGGCGAACGCTTGCATCCGTTGCAAACGAACTTTTTACAATACGGCGCGGTGCAATGCGGATTTTGCATTCCTGGCATGTTGATGTCTTCCTATTCGTTGTTAGAAGAAAATCCGCATCCGAATAAAGACGAAATTAAAGAGGCCATTGCCGGGAATCTGTGCCGCTGCACGGGCTACAAACAAATTATTCAGGCGGTGGAGGCGACGGTTGAAACAACGAAAAACAAATAAAAAACTTAAACCAGCAAATAGTAAATAGTAATCTTGCCAAAAAGCTCAAAAGCGACTCGGATGGATTTTCTTTTGACATTAAAAATTTTGCGTTAAAATCAGAAATTTGAAAATGAGGAAATCAATTCCATTCCGCAAAACAAAACTTTGGTTCTTCAACCAATGATAATGGAGCCTCTAAAAGTATCTTCAATTCCAATTCGTTACTCTGATCCTGTCATTTTTTGTCTGTTTTAATGTGCCGAAATTTCGGACTTTCTTTTAATTCATTTGATCGGTAATTTTTTTGTGAAAATGAATTAAGAACCAATAAAAAAAGCTTTACTCACTTAAAAATTTGTTCGAAAGTTGCGGTTTTAGATTGGCACAATTGTTGTACATTTAAAAATGTATCTACCTTAGAGAAAAGAGTTAATTCATAGCCGGTAAAAAATGCATTAAAAAATAACGCACTACCCTAATTTTTGAGAGGAGCCTACAATGAAACGGTTGATACTTTTGGTTGCCTTGGTGTTCACTTTAGTGCAACCGATAACATTATTTTCCCAAAACCAACAAAACACTCAACCATTAACGGCGCACCGCTTTGGCTTTAGCGTTAACTACGTGCCTTATTATTCCGGTAATTGGTATCAAGCAGTGCTACAAGAGAATTACTATTGGAGAAGTTCTTCGGTATCGCTTAATCTTTTTAATACTGCGGTTCGTTTTACGGAGCTGCAAGCCTATTTTTCTTATTTCGTTTTTCCGAAAATAAGCTTGAATGTTACGGTGGGCTACAACGGCTTTGATCAAACCGATAATTATGATTCAAGAGCGGAATATCCGCCGTATGACAGCCAGCATCAAAACCAGCATGACGGATATGATATTTCTTTGGCCAATAAACAATTCTTGCTACGGTTGGATGTACGCTATTATTTGCTCACACGGAGAAAAAAGCTGGTTTCACCTTTCGTGCAGGTCGGGGGCGGTAAATATTTTGCCACCGGAGACAATACGATATCGTATTGGGATAAAGTGCATGAACCGCATGATAAATTCGATTTTAACGCCAAAGATTTTTTATCGGATTTTAATTCGCCTTTGGTGGTCGATTTTGGTCTTGGGGCCGAGTATTATTTTAATGCATCACTGGCATTGCATGCTTCCATGATCGCCTATTATGCCCGGCGTTCGGGAACGGCCAAATATCGCTATCGGGATCTCGACCAAAATTACACTTCGTATTGGGAGCATAAATTCAAACGGAATGAATGGCAAACGCAAATCGGCATCGGATTAACCTTTTTATTTTGAAATTAAGGAGCGCCATTTATGAAAACGTTTTTTGCCGTTCTGCTGGTCAGCATGTTAGCTGTTCTTTCCCCGAATTTAACTTTGGCGCAAAACCAAACGCCGACTTTGTTAAAAAAGGATTTTATCGTCAACTCCTTCGATGGCACCTACAATTCCGATCAATTAAATCCGTCCGTAGCCATGGACAGTTCCGGTTATTTTGCCATTGCCTGGGTTGATCAGCGTAACGGGATTCGTCAACCTTTTGTTCAGGTGTTTGATCCTCAGGGTGAACGAATCGGACAAAATATTCTTTTGGATTCCACGGCCTTGGATTGGGACGGCTATCCCATGATTGCCGCCGGCGATGCGGGACGTTTTGCCGTCACTTGGGGCGTACCCAAGGGTAAAATCTATTTTCAAATAGTGGATATTACCGGACAAAAAGTCGGCGGAAAAATTTTGGTAAGTTCCGACATAGGAGCCGATAAACTGCCGTCAATTGCCATGGACCCGGCAGGGCGTTTTTTAATTTGCTGGGAAAGAAATAGCGATGTATTAGCCAAACTGTTTGATAAGAACGGAGACGAATTAAGCCAAACTTTGCAACTAAATCAAAGTTCGAATTCAGCAGGTATCTTCTATCGTGGCGTCAGAAATGTTGCTGCGGATGCAATGGGCCATTTTGCGGCAGCTTTCACTCAATACTATAATCATAAGTACCGCTTATTTTTACAGATGATCGATTCTTCCGGTGCCAAAATCGGAACGCCGATTTTAGCTGGGAATCCCAATTCTAACGAAGATGATTATACGCCATGGGTATCAGCGACCCGTGATGGTGTTTTTTTTATGAGTTGGTACCACACCAAAGCCCGAATTTATCGGTATGGCAAAGGTTTCGTTACCGAACAATTTGACATTCAGGATCAATTGCATTGGAATGGATATTGGGAGACATTATCCTGCAGCAGCAACGGACGTGGCCGATTTTATGTTGCACTTGGCTACAGCTCCCCTAAAATAGTGACGATCGATACCAGCGGTACGTTTTTGAATGATGGCGTGCCGTTGGCCCATCCGCAAGGAGCCCGTTTTTCAAATTATGTCCTTGTTTTAACCGACTTGGTAAACGGAAAAATAGTAGGCGCGGTCAATGCTTACGCCAAAACCGATCGTGATGTTGATTATGTTTGGTTGAACTCGGATTTATCGTCCGACGGTGAATTCCATGCCGTTGAGGATGATTCCTCCCATGGCCCGCAGATCGATCCGGAAGTGGTGTCCAATCAGGACGGACAGACGTTGGTGGTTTGGGCGGATCGGCGTCTTGGCGAATATGACTTGTTTGGCCAGGTGTTCGATGCCGACGGCGCACCTATTGGCGGAAATATTTGCCTCACACCGGAGAAGGATGAACTTTACTTTGGAAGCCTTCCGTTTCGTGTGGGGGTTTTTAAAGACGGCATGTTTGTGGTCGCGTATGTGCGCATGCGAAAAAATAATCACGATGTTCCTGTCTTTAAGGTTTTTCTCAGGCGCATTAATCCGGATGGAACGCTAAACGGGCCGGAAAAAGAAATTACGACTTTTTACAATTCACCTCCGTTTTTAAATTTACAGGTCGGCGCTAAGGAAGGGTTGCTCCTTTTACGGCGAAATTCTTCCCCATTTTATTCTGCCTTTATTTACCGTTTTAATGAGATTACGTATGTTAGGCCAAACCCCATTCACATCTTGCCTATAGACACAATAAAAACCTTGCAAAAATTAGTATTCTGCGCTGATGACAGTTTGAATTATTTATTGCTTTGGCAACCATACAATGAGCAGGAATGCCATATTCCCTTATATGGACGATTTTTTGATAAGAACGGCCTGCCCATTAGCCAATCGTTTATTGCAGAAGAATCAAATAGTTATTATTTGCATGAAAATGGAATTGTGGCCTGTAGCATGGAATCGCCTGAGAATTATGCGATTCTGCTCTACGATTATTCTGGCCTTTTGGTGAAACGTTATTATCGTATTAATAACAATAACCTGCAACTGAAAAACGCTTTCCATCCGAGTTACGATGTTTTCAAATCCGATAAAAAAAACAAGATACACATTCTGGAATTTCGTAACCGTAAATTATTTTTTACTTATATAACCTCTGACTACACCGTTTATTCCTTTTACTTTGACGACAATAAAAATATTATTCAGCGTTACCAACTGTATCGGTTTGAACCGTTGAGTCATATTTGGTATTTTGATCGCGATTGGACGGACTACTGGGCGGATGTAACCAATGGTCGAATATTTTTTGCCTACGAAAGCAACCGGCACGGCGGAACGGACTTTGACATCTGGGCGCGGGTATATGCTTTGCCCGAATTGGATTTTTCACCCGAGCCTTTTTACAATCTGCAAAATTCGTTTGATGAGCTGCTGCTGCCCGGAGCGCCAAACCCATTCCCACAAAGTACAAAAATTTCATACTACCTGCCGACGGTGGAGATGATTCGTCTGGTGGTTTACGATGCTTTGGGCCGCAAAGTAACCGTGCTGCAAAATGGCGTACAAAGTGCCGGTTGGCATGAGGTGATTTTCGATGCTTCCGATTTGGCTTCCGGTATTTACTTTTGTCGATTGGAAGGCATGCACAATAAAACCGTAAAGTTGGTTCATTTACGGTAAAAGACCGAATACAAACGATAAATGGGGAAAATTTTGTTGAAAATCTAACCAAAAATATTTGAAATTTAGAAAAACCCTTTCTCACCTTAATTCCCCTTCCCTGAGATATCAGTGAAGGGGGTAGGGGATGGGTTAACAAATAAAAACAACAACTAAAAATGTTTGAGATAAACTCTCAGATTTCGAGACCAAGAATCTATTTAAAGCTGTGAATTAAGGAATGGGTACTATGAAATGCCAATCCCGTTTAAGAGAATGGCTTAATTATAAGTAATCGCAAATACATAATTTGTAATTACACACTTTGATATTAAGACTTAGTGATTATATCTATTGGAGACAATCATGAAACTTAATTTTTTTAAATACCCATTATTAGTAATTCTTATATTTCTCTCATCATCAAAAGTTTTATCCTTCCCCGGCTTTTGGCAAAGGAGTAACGGGCCTTACGGCGGCTTTATTTCAAATTTCATATTTCGCAATGATACGACCTACTGTGCGGGCTTGGGTGGTTTATTTAGAAGTACGGATGCTGGCGATACCTGGGAATTCATAGGGCTTGGTAATTTATGGGTCAGGGAAATGGCGGAAGATGATCAATATATTTATTTAGCCGGCTATTATGGCTGCTACCGGTACAATCCGTATACAAATATCTTTGAAAAAATTTATGATGGCGCGGTTCAAACTATTGCTACTGTTGATTCGTTTGTTTTTCTAGGGATCGAATACTATCCCGGGATTTACAGGAGTACGGATCAAGGAAGTCACTGGCAAGAATCAAATAGCGGAATAAACAATTATGATATTGAAAAAATTTTTGTTACAAAATCAAAAACAATTCTTGCCTCAGCCGCAGGGGCATCCGGTTCGGGGATTTTTAGAAGTACGGATTTCGGGCAAACCTGGAAACGAATCGATCCATATCAATTTGCCTGGAATTTTCAAGGAATATGCGAATATAAAAACACTTTATACGCCTATGATTTTGGTAACTATGTCAAGGTTTACATTAGCAATAATGATGGATTAAATTGGTGGCTTCCACCGGGAGCAACGCATCCGGCGGATCATATATATGCCATCCATGTAGATTCAACCGGTTTGTATGTTGGTACTAGTGATTATGGAATATTTAAAAGCAATAATATGGGCAGTTCCTGGAGAAAAATAAATACAGGACTTAATAATAAGAATATTTTTCAAATAGACGGTAATGCAAATAAACATTATGCCGCTTCATTTGATGGAGTGTACACAAAACCGGCAAATTTGGAAACCTGGGATTATAAAATTGCGGGACTTTCAAATACACGCATTAATGCCCTAATCTCTTTCAATCATAAATTGTTTGCAGGGACCCACGGAACAGGATTACAAATTAGTAAGGATAATGGCATAAATTGGCAACGATTCAATTTCCCGCAAAACAGATTTTTCATTTTTGATCTTCATTCAACCGGTCAAAATATTTTTGCCATTGCTTCCTATGATTATCTCTTTCCATATTACGGCAAGATTTACAAATCATCCGATGGTGGGCAAACTTGGAACGATGTAACCCATGGATTTGATACATCACTTTTAGAATGTATAAGGGGAAACGAGAATTTTATGTTGGTCGGCACCGAATTCGGATTATTTCGTAGTCTGGATTCCGGTAATACCTGGAAAAAAGTTCTAAACGGAATTCCCAATAATATCAATGTGGCGGATGTTGCAATCATGGACTCTATTGCAATAGTAGTAAATGGATCATCGCATATTTATCGCACTTCCGATTATGGTAACCATTGGGAAAACAATCCGGTACCGGGCTTGTTCTCAGGTGTATGTGTTAAGTCCATAGGTAAAAAGTTTTATTTGGGAAGTAGTTCTGTAAACGAAATTTTCGAAAGTACCGATTATGGCAAAACCTGGCATAAACTCACCGTACCTTTATCAAATTCGAGCGTTCAGGATTTTGCAGGGGATGGAAAATATATTTTTGCTGCCTTATCCCGAAATGGAGGGGTTATTGCCTCTGCTGATAGCGGAAAACACTGGAAACGAATAAACCAATCCTTAACCGTGAAAGATGTGTTATGTTTGTTGTATGATGATGGTAATCTGTATGCGGGAACGGATGGCGGTGCCATTTTTAAATATATAACTGCGGATAAACCGATCCGACTAATTGCACCGGTGAATAATAGCGTCTTCAACCAAAATAATATTACCTTTAAATGGCATAGTTTTTACGGCGCAAAAAGTTACAGATTCCAACTTTCGGAAGATTCATTGTTTTTCGATTCTATGATTGATGATGTTTTTATTGATGATACGGTATATCAAGAGAAACATCTCGACTATAATAAAACATATTTTTATCGCATAAGTTCTGTAACGGATTATTGGAACAGTGCATTTTCCGAATCCTATAGTTTTAAAATTAATCCGCCAGCCACATATATACTTGAACAGAATTTTCCCAATCCCTTCAATTCGGGTACATCAATTCGGTATCATGTCCCCCGGAGGAGTCGTGTTCGAATAATCTTGTATGATATTTCAGGTAGAAAAATAAAAACCTTGGTCGATAAAACGGAAGAACCTGGAAGCTATCGTATTAAAATCGGTTTGACAGGTCTTGCAAGCGGTATCTATTATTATCAATTGCAAGGAGACAATTTTACCGCGACAAAAAAATGTGTACTCATAAAATAATAAGCTTCCCAACTGTTGAAATTTGATTTCTGCTGTTTTTAAAAAGGATTAGTATTTCGTTCCGTAATATTAGAAAATCTCGGTTGAAACTTAGTCTCAAAAAACAACGTGAGGTAACAAATTACGGAGTGCCATGATTTGCTTCTCAAGGCAGTTATTCAATATTATTGACAAAATTTTTAGCGAACTAAAATTTCTTGCACTGCGGGAAGACAAAAATCCTTGAACTCAAAGCCCGCTAATGTTTTCACAGCAAAGGTTGATAACAATCTCTTTAGTCAGTATTAAACAATCATACTTTTAAAATTATCGCCTTTCCCCCTTTATTAACCAATCCATTAATGCAATCAATCGCAACCTTTGTGTAGAGCGCCCCCCATTACCCGTTCGGCAATTTTGCCGATAACGTCGTCAATTTTTTCGCAATAGAAGCGTTTTCTGCCCCTAAAAGAAAACGTTTTTGATTTGGCATAATTATTGAAGTTAAAAACATAGTCAATTCAAAATTTGTTGGTCAGGGTAAAATAACATAGCGCAATGAACAAGCCGGCTTGCGCTTTACCCTTGACTGGTGTGATTTTGAACCTTCTGTAACACGCCACTCATAATCAGTCATAGGGGAAGAACTTCTGTCTGTTACTAATTGACGTAACAAATGGTTATTTTGAGATTTTCTCAAAGTAACCCTTGGGGTTTCCCATTTATTTTCAGGAGGTTAAGATGAAAAAGTTTGTTTTTCCCCGAAGTCTTTTACGCACACCTGTTGTCGCGCTCATTATTCTTTTGCTAATGGCCTTTTCCAACCGGATCAAGGCTACCATCTACTATGTGGATAATACGAATGCGCAAGCCAGCGATACCAATCCGGGTACAAGCGCATCACTTCCCTGGCTAACCATTCACAAAGCCAATCGCACGGTTACCGCCGGTGACACGGTTATTGTTAAAGCCGGTATTTACCACGATTGGATTGCTCCCAGCGCTTCCGGCGAGGATGGCCATTGGATTGTGTACAAATCCGAACCCGAACACGAGGCGATTTTGGATGGCATGGTGGAATTGGATTCCGTTATCGACGATAACGCCAACTGGATTCAAGATAACTCTTACGGCGGCAATGTCTGGAAAATCAAATTGATTTCCAGTGCCTTTTGCGAAGCCTGGCGGGATTCCGTGCGCATGCCCTACCCTTTTCCCTATCCTTGCGATTCCCTCGAATTTGCCCCTGGTTTAAGTTTTGTCGATTCGGACGGCTATCTTTTTGTCTGGTTGAAAGAGGCCAACGATATTCCCACCAATCATCACTGGCAGATTACCTTAAAAAGCGGGGTTTGGATTGCCACTTTTACCGGAGACATTGACAAATACGTGGAAGTGAATGGTTTTGTGGTTAGGAATTACGGATTGGCGGGCATTTCCGTGCAACGAAATCATGTACGCATCATCGATAACATCTCGTTCAATAACGGAAGAGCGGGCATTGGGGTGACCTTTTGCAACCACGTCCTGGTGCAAGGCAACGAAGCCTACCACAACTGCACAGGCATTGGCTTTTCGCAAGGCATCACGGCTTATGGCGTCACCGGTCATAATATCATTTTCAGTAGCAATATTTCCCACCACAATCTGGATGGCGCCGATTCCACTCATTGCGGCACGGACGGCTGCGGTTTTCTTCTGGACACATCGGAACCGAATGGCGGCGCTATTTTCATTAACAACGTTGCCTACAATAATCAAAGCACCGGATTTGGCGTTTACAAATCCAATTACGGCTACTTTATTAACAACACGTCTTTTAACAACGGATTGAAAAGTAAGTGGGTTTCCGAATTCCATGTGATCTCAACGCCGGAAGGAACGAGTAATAATTTGATTTTTAGAAATAATATTTTCGCCGCTCGCTCAAAGCATCCTTACGTGGGTTCCATTAAGTATCCTTACAAGGCCCCGCCGGAGAATGTTTTTTTCGACCATAATTTGTACTATGCCAGGGATAAGGATTCCACTTCAGAAATTATTGAGATGACGATCACGGGTGCGGACACGACCCTACGCCTTAATCTGGAAGCGTTTCAACACCTTTATTTCCCTTCGGATACCGGTAATATTCCCTTACATTGGAGTGAAAGTTCAATGGTGGATTGTCCATTGCTGCTTGATTGGAAGAACGGTGACTTTAAGTTGGAAGCCAATAGCCCGGCCATCGATCACGGCGACAGTACCAAGGCGCCCAAAGTCGATTTTTACGACACCCCCAGGCCGCAGGGGGCCGGTTACGATATTGGCGCTTACGAATATTGCGAAGGAACCGGTTTGGAACAAACACTTGTGCCCGCTAACTTTGATTTCCGCGCCTATCCCAATCCGTTTAACGGACGCATTCGCATTCAATACACCTTACCCCAAAAGTTGCAGGTGACGCTGTTGATCTTTGACCTATTGGGGCGGAAAGTCGCTAAGCTGATGGATAAGCCCATGTCTCCCGGCAAGCACCACATCATCTGGGATGCCCGCAATGCCGACAAAAGCCACGTTGCTACGGGCGTTTACATGATTCTTTTAAAAACAAATAGTTCGACGTTCGCCCGTAAAATTGTTTATCTCAAATAAGCGAGGTGTGCTATGAAAAGAATTTACTTGATCATTTTTGTGTTACTGCTCAGTCAGGCAGGAATTTTTGCCGGACGAATTAAACGGGGCGTGCGCATCTCGTATTCCGTAACCGAAGCACAAATCGCTTTTGCCGACAGCGTTTTCGATTATTTGATGACGCCGTTTCTGAGTGAAAAGGTGCGAAATTCCGTAAGCCATGCCAAACTTCTGCTCTATCGTTCCATTCAAGGAACAAAGAAAAATACCACGCATTGGGACTGGAATTTTATTAATCAACACGAAAACATGTTTTGCCATTCAGATAGCGCCATTCAAGACGAATCCACCAGAATTATCACCAAATGGGGAACGTTTTTAATGAACGGCATGGATTTGGTGGATTCCACAGCAGCGGATGCCACCACGCACTGGATCAATTACTACGCCGTAACCGCTTCGACGCAGGTGCACGATTATGACTACGACGGCTTGTTCATCGATTCGGCCAGCCATTTATTGAAGCAAAGTATGCTGGATACCGGACAATCGTTGCCCTGGGATTACGATCCGCTAAAGTGGCGTTTGTCCCGCTATGCCTCGCTGGAATTGATCAAAGCGTATCAGCGGGATAAAATCGTTATTTTTAACGGATTGCACAATGGCGCCGGAGCCGATTCCAGCCTGGCGGTAACGGACGGCGGCATGTGGGAAGATTTTGCTTATGATCCGGACAACGGTGATTACAAAGGTGCCGGTAAGTGGAAAAAAGCGATTGACTGCATGCAGGCAAATCGGGATCATTCCCAATTGGTATTAGTGGTTAAAAAGCCGGGCTTGATCGACGATATTCAGGCGCGCATCTTCACCGTTGCCAGCTATTTGTTGATTGAAAATGAAAACACCGTTTTAACCTTGTCCGACTACACTTACGACACCACATTGCAGTATTACCCGGAATTTAATATCGATTTGGGAGAACCGACGGATGATTTTGTCCAAACGGCGGATACCCTTTTTACGCGGGAATTCACCAATGGTAAGGTCATTGTGAACCCTTTACCCACCTCGGCCAAAACATTTACCTTAACCAAAGACTACCGTAAAATCATTCCGGTCGGCGGCGGTTTTGTGGATGCCTCCGGCGCTTGGGAAGGTCATCTGACTTACCAAAAAGTAGAACAAGGCAATGTATCTGTACCGCCCGTAAGCGCCTTGATTTTAAAGGATACGACCGCCACCCCAATCGGTAAGGATCAATTCGGAGAAATCAACTTCCGACTTTTTCAAAATTACCCCAATCCCTTCAATCCCACAACCACGATCCGTTATTCCGTTGGTATACAACGCCCTGCACCCCAACGGGTACAATTAACGGTTTACAATATTTTGGGACAAAGGGTAGCCATGTTAATTGACAAGCAGCAAAAACCTGGAGAATACTCGGTTACCTTTGACGGTAGCCGATTGCCAAGCGGTGTTTATTTTTACACGTTACAAATTGGCAAGTTAAATTTCACCAAGAAGATGATCTTAATAAGGTAGAACTCGCCAAATTAACAAGTATGGCAAAACTTGACGAGAATTGAATTACTCAAAAATTTTCTAATACCGGAAAATACAACATATAATTTCCATCTTTCTCGAACCAAATATACGGAGGTGCATTATGAAAAAGCTGGTTCTCTTTCTTTTCATCTTCATTTTCGCAACCGGCGGTTATTCCAAGGAAGTACACCACATTGGAGTTAATGTTCCTTGGCGCGATCATGAAATAGGGATGAAAAGGGTCTTTCCTATCATCGGGCAACTGGGTTTAAAATTTTATCGTCACGCCATGTACGCGGATGTGGGCTGGATTCATATCGAACCGCAGGATAATGACTGGCATTTTGAATATTCGGATTCGGCTGTTTTTAATCCGTACGGCATAACCCCGTTATTAACGCTTTATCATTGCTGCAATTCCAGCGATACCATAGGCATTCAAGTTCCCTGGCGGGCTTGTTTTGACGATGGTTGCGGCTGGTATCTGAGTGATAGCACCGATTCCAAAGATTATGTCCAAACCGTGGTCAATCGTTACAAAAGTGTGACCAAATATTGGGAAATTTCCAATGAACTTGATGGCAATCAGCATCGTCCCCAAGGGTTACCCGCCAATTTTGTGGCTACGTTTCTTAAAGTGAACTATCCCTGGATCAAAGCGGCGGATCCGGAAGCAAAAGTCATTCAACCCAGTCTTTCCGGAACTTACGGAATGCCTTTGGGCGCCTACAATTGGCTTAAAATCATTCTTCTTCACGGCGCCTGTAACTATTTTGATATTTTAGGTTATCATGATTACAATTCGTGGTGGACTCTACCGGCTCATGTGGATTCGATCAAAAAAGCCATGCAGGAATTTTCTTGCCCGGAAAAACCTTTTTGGGTAACGGAATGCAGTATTTCAAGTGATTCAACCACCAATATCACACCGCGCTATTCCTCCATTGACCAACAAGCCGCAGATGTTTGGCGCAGATCATCGGTTTTATTTGCCTACGGAGTTGAGAAATTCTTTTGGCATCCTCTCTGGAGCGGCTCGCATCGGCCGTGGATTGCATTTGGCTTACTGGATAAGAATGGGAAAAAGAAGAAATCATTCTATTCCTACCAATTATTAATTGATGAAGTGGATACTTTTCAAACCGCAAAGGCGCTTTCGTTTGGCGAGGTGACCAATGACAATGAACATGGCGGTGATGGGATTTGGGTTGTGCAATACACATTCGCCAACGGTGATCGCAAATGGGTGCTTTGGAGCCCGAACAATCAATCCTACACGCTTACCATACCGCAATATAAAAGAGTTGAAGTAATCAACACGGTTCCGGCATTTATTAGTTATGACGGCGAGCAAGCCTCCTTTAGTCGTGACACTCTGCAAGTTATCAATGGCAAATTGACTTTTCATCTGAATGATATTCCGATTCTGGTCAAGGGTCTCACGACGACCGGAATCGGGCAATTGAAAGGTATTCCGCAAAAATTTAAACTTTACCCAAATTACCCGAATCCTTTTAACCCTATGACAACCATTCGTTATTCTATTGGTACGCAGAGCCTTAATGCTCAAAAGGTGAATTTAACGGTTTACAATACGCTGGGTAAAAAAGTAGCTACTTTGGTTAACGAGAAACAAAAACCCGGTGACTACTCGGTTACCTTTGACGGCAGTCGGTTGCCAAGTGGCATTTACTTTTTTTCTTTAAAAGCGGGATCATTTGTAGCGGCAAAAAAAATGATCTTATTAAAATAGGTTCAAACCTTTAATCGAAGATTGGAAAACGAAAAGGAAGAATACAATGAGAAAAATACCCATCATTTTCATTCTTTTTTTGTTTAGCCTTTCTTTTTTAAATGGGCAAACCGTAGAAATCGTGCGCGACACTTACGGAATTCCCCACATCATCGGTAATACGCCCCGTGAAAGCGCTTACGGGTTAGCCTGGGCATTCTGCGAAGATCGGCCGGAGGCGGTGATTTTCAATATCTTAGAAGTTCGCGGGCGTTTGGCCGAAGCTTATGGTCGGAACTACTTAGGAGAAGATAAAAAATTTCGCGCTTTTGGAATTTATTCCATGGCCGATTCAACATTTGCGGATTTACCGACCGATGTTGCTGCCTACTTTGAAGGCTTTGCACTTGGCTGCACGAACTACTTTTCCCAACATCCCGAAGCGTTACCACAGGAAGTCAAAAACATGGACATTCTGCCCATTACTGCGGTAGACGCTTACGCCGTCGGTAGCCTGTATGCCTTAAGCCGCCAGTTTGGAAGGTTCAAAAAAGAAAGCAGCGACACTACTTCCGTTGAAGATGCTTCCAACCAATGGGCAATCGCACCATTCAGAACACGGGATAATGCCGGCTATTTGCTCTGTGACCCCCATTTGCCGCTGGGTGAATTCGGCGGTAGCTACGAGGCGCATTTGATTTCACGCGACGGTGTTCTTGATTATGAAGGAACTTTTGGCGGCCCATACACCGGCATGGGCCATAACCGGCATATTGCCTGGTCGCACACTTCCAATAGCCCCGATTTCGCCGATGCTTATATTGTTACGCTGGATCCGGCCGATTCCAATCGCTATTTATTGGACGGGGTCTCCAAACCTTTCACAGTGTGGCAGGAAGTGATTAAAATCGCCGGAGAAGCGCCGGACACGATGACTTTTAGGAAATCCGCGGATCACGGGGTGGTGATGCAAACTCTTGATGACCAGCATGTATTATCGGCCAAGTTGGATCTATTAAATACGCCACCGGTCGGCGAACAAATGTTCCGCATGATGACCGCTTCTTCGATGGCGGAATTCAAGAATGCCGTTGCGTTACATTTATTTAGTAAACGTAATACCGTTGCATTGGATGATTATGGCAATATCTACTATGTTTATTGCGGGCGTACGCACTATCGCAACGATCCGATTGCCGCGCGGACAGGTCCTTTATACGGCTCCGATTCAAATACATTGTGGGGTGATTTAATTCCCTTCAGTGCCTTGCCTTTCGTAAGCAATCCCACTTCAGGCTATTTGCAAAATTGCAATGACGCTCCATGGTACGTTACACAAAATCCAGGCTTTGGAAAAGACGATGTCCCTATCGAACTTTATTACGGTGATCGATTCGGAATCCGCGGCCGGCGGGCAACCGAATTGATTGATCTGGGAGCAGATACCATGGATGCCGATTATTTGAAGCGCGTTGCCCTGGATCTTAAAGTTGTTCAATGGGATTCCGTTGACACTGTTTTACAATTGGCCTTGCAGGAATCAGCCGCGGACTCCTTCCAATACCAGCAGCAAGCCGAAGCATTGGCCGATACGTTATTTCAATGGAACGGAAGAGCCGCAACCGATTCCAAGGCTATGACGCTCTTTTATATGTGGTATTATTTGTTAAAAGATGATATCAATTTCTTACAACCGAATAGCATTGATTCCAGTAAACGGCGCTTAATGGTGAAAGAATTAGTTGAAGCTCCGAAACAATTAAACGCCCTGTATGGCAGTTCTTCGATCTCATGGGGAGAAATTCACGGTTTTGAACGGAGTGGCATTTGGTTCCCCATCTCCGGTGATAAACAACTACAAACAGCCCGCATGGGCGGTTGGAAACAGCGTGATGCTCAGAACCGATTAATTGTGGAACAAGGAAACTATTACATGATGCTCATTCGGCTAAAAGCAGGTGAATCCCCACAGGCCTGGACAATGAAACCTTTCGGTGAATCTTCCGATCCCGAATCTCCGCATTACAATGACTTAACCACCCTGTATTCTGCGGACAGCCTGCGTAAAACCTGGTATGAAGAAGACGAATTTCGCGCTCATGCGGAAAAGATCGAAAAACTTGACCTGACCGCAATTGAAAACAGGAATGGCAATACGAATACCCTGCCCCACAAGTTTGTGCTAAGCCCCAATTACCCGAATCCGTTCAATCCGCAAACGACCATTAAATATCAAATCCCGATTTTTAGCTATGTCAAGTTGAGCATTTTCAACACGCTTGGGCAGGAGATACGGACCTTAGTGAATACCAGAAAATCACCAGGAAATTATTCGATCCGATGGGACGGAAGGGATAACTTCGGTAAAAAAGTTTCCGGCGGAATTTACTTTTATCGATTGGAAGCAAAGAATTTTAAACAAACAAGAAAACTTGTGCTATTAAGATAAAGAGAACCGTTTAAGTCGGTTTCATTTAAGCAACGGTAGTTCTCGGAATGTTTCAGTTAATCATTTTCGTCTTCAAGATCAACTTCGATGTCATTTTCTTTGCACCATTGAAGCAGAGCTTCTTTGGTCTTTTTATTTTCATATTCGTACCATAGCTCAAGCAGATCCAGGGAATCCAATAAATCTTTGTACCGGCTATAGGCGCCTTTTCTTCTGAAAAAATATTGTACCGTCTCAAACTGATCGGGAATATATTCCTCTACGAAATCAAAAACCAATGACTTACCAAGCTCCAACTCATATTTATCCGGGATAAAAATATAATCATCACTCTCCCAATCCTCGGGAAACTCGTCCGGATCAGAATAATCGGAACGGTAATATATTTCACCGGTTTTTTTATTTAACAGCGCTTCATTGTCTGAAAACTCGCCAAAATTTGTAAAGAGAAAAGCATCTTCCAAATCGCTGAATTTAACCATGGCCAACCTTTTAAAATTTTAATTTATTCGAATGAGTCCACTCTAAACAGGGGCTAAATCCCCTTTTTATGTAAAATTATTATTTATTCACCATCCTCCCCGATAGATCAGGATGCAACCAGAAGGATGTGGCTAATAAATTAAAAAGTAATATGTTAGCCCCAACATTTATGTTAGGGATAAATCTTCAGTAATCCTATATTTTAGCCCTTTAGGGCTTTTTAAAGTGAACGTATAAATTTAAAAATAATTTTTGACCATTGCCACATTTTCGTATTCGGGTCAATCAAACTACTTTCACTATAGCGCGCTTTATTTTTCAATCCACATTATGCATCGCGGCTCATTTTTTCGATGCCGTATTTTTTCATCTTTTTAAACAAGGTGGTGCGCTCGATGCCAAGTAGTTTTGCGGTTTTATTGAGTTTCCCCCCGGTGGCGGCCAGTGTATTAACAATGTGCTCTTTTTCCGTCAGAGCAACCCTGTCTTTGAGCAGCATGGATTTTAGCAATTGCGATTGCATTTCCGGATTTAGTCCTAGGGCCAATTCAACATTTTCGGCGGGAACTATGCTTTGCCGACACAGAACGGCTATTTTGTGCACCACATTCTGCAGCTCACGTACATTGCCCGGCCAATCGTAATCGTGCAAAAGCTGCATGGCTTGCGGTGAAAACCCCAACAATTTTTTGTTGTAAGTTTGCGCAAATTTTTTCAGAAAATAATCGGCCAACAGTTTAATATCGCTTTTACGCTTACGTAACGGCGGAAGGTGTATCTCGACCATGTTAATACGATGGTACAAGTCTTCCCGAAATCTGCCATCTTCAATCATTTGGCGCAGGTTTTTATTGGTAGCCGAAATGACCCGCACATCCACTTCGATGGTTTTATTACTACCGATTTTCTGAATTTGTCCGTCTTCCAAAACGCGTAACAATTTGGCTTGCAAACGCATATCCATATCGCCGATTTCATCAAGGAATAATGTACCGCCGTTGGCGATTTCAAACTTACCCGTGTGATCGCTAATGGCGCCGGAGAAACTCCCTTTGGCATGCCCGAATAATTCGCTTTCCATCAGTTCGGAAGGAATGGACGCACAGTTAATGGTTTCGAATCTGCGCCCGTTACGTTTGCTGTTATGGTGCAAAGCGCGCGCTACCAACTCCTTGCCGGTTCCCGTTTCTCCGGTAATCAAAATTTTCAAATCCGTATCGGCAAATCGGGCAATGGATTGCAAAACTTTTCGGAATTCGGGACTATTGCCGATCATGGTGTAATTTTCCGATAATTGCTGCAATAAGACATTTTTTTCGTTGGCTAAATTTTTTCTCTCAATGGCTTTGCGGATGGTCAGCAATAATCGTTTGGTTTCAATAGGTTTTTCCAAAAAATCATAAGCGCCTTGATGAATGGCGTCAACCGCAATGGAAATGGTGCTTTCGCCGGAAATCATAATCACCGGTAGCAACGGATGCGCTTTGGCAATTTGCTGCAGCAAATCCAAACCGTTCATGCCTGGCATGGCCACATCAAGCAAAACGCAATCAAAATGCTTTTCGTTTAACACCTTCATAGTTTTTAACGGATTTAACAAAGGCACGGCTTCATATTTATTATATTCCAGGGTATTCTTAAGGGCCATTAAAAAAGCCTGATCATTATCGATAATCAAAATACGATTCATAGCACTCCCCTTTTGGCCGGTAGGACAATGCGGAAGACCGCACCGAATTGTTCTTTTGAAATCACTTCCACGCTCCCGCCATGATCGTTGATAATCTTTTTGGCAATGGCCAGCCCCATACCCGTACCGTCCATCTTAGTCGAAAAGAACGGCTCGAAAATTCGATCTTTTACGTTTTCCGGAATGCCGGGACCGTTATCGGCGATCTCAATTTCCAGTTCGTTTTGAAAATGATATTCCAAATTTTGTGCCAGAACCGAGGAAATTAAAATTTTGCCGTTTCCTTTAAGGGCATCGATGCTGTTTTCGATGAATATCTGCAAGGCCATTTCCAACTGTTTTGGATCGGCCATCAGACTATGCTCTTCTTGCTCAAGATTGAGTTCGATTTCCAGGTGTTCGTTTAAATAAGGCGCAAAATGAAACAAAATATTTTGTAAGATATCAGTTAATTGTACCGGCTGCAGATCCGGCTCTTCAAGGTTGGTGAATTTAAGAAAATTCTTAGTCATCTCCTGGATGCGTTTAATTTCCGAAATGGTCATCTGAAAATCATCTTTGGTTTTTTCGATGGCAGCAGGCGCAGAATCCTGAATCTTTTGTTGAATCCGTTCGATATTCAATAAAACCGCACCCAGCGGCGTTTTAATATCATGGGCCATTTTGCGCACCGTACGGCTCCATGTTTGCTGGCGGTCGGAAAGAACGGGTTTTGTAAAATCTTTAATGCGGATCAAATAGGCATAGACGAAGCCGAAATGCGTTTTAAAAGGCGTAACACCGATTTCACCCGTAATGTCCGTATTACCCTTGTTGACCACAAAGTCTTTTTGCACAACATCTTTGGTTTTAAAACTTTCATCTATGCAAGCCAAAAGCTCAGAATAGCCTCGGAAAACCTTTCGGTAATGTACTTTGCCTTTCTTCGGTTCTTTGATATTTAATAGGTAACGACAACGATCATTCGAATAAATTATGCGACCGTTTGGTTTTAGCAGAATAATAGCATCCGATGTTTGCCGAATATTAGTTTTAAAATAATTAAAGAAGATTAAACTGTTCATCAAAGCACTGTTTCCTATTTTCAATATTGCGAAAAAAATGAAAAAGAATACTATTGATAAATAGGGCAACCATTGATAAAACGGATTTTTTACGATCTTGAACGTATAGAAATAATTCGGAGTATTAATGCCTATTTCCGGAATTAGTCCTGCACCACGATAGCGAACAGACATTTCACCCATTTCATCAAATTTACAAAGCAAATTTAAATCCTGATCATATATTTGAGTCCCATCAATTGAATTTAGAATGAGATCGGGTTTCCCATCCAGATTCATATCAACGGCCATTCTAATCATCTGTTGCTTGTATTGGGTTTTTATTTTTTTTACGATATCAAATTTTAAATTCATCTTTACTAACAGGCCAGGACCTATTTTAGTTGTCAGGTAAAGGTATTGTTTATTGCCATCATTTATTTTTATAAAATAATAATTATAGGGCCGCTTAAAATCTACGGTAGGTTTAATATGACCTTCGCTATTAATTAAGAACATATTAAACGGATGCTTGGCGAACTGCGGTGCAAAATCATAATTGGAAACCAATAGGTTACGATTTTCATTGATCTGTACAGGCATAATATCGATACCCGAAGGGAAATGGCCAAACGATAAGGGCGGCATTTTCAATTTAAAATTCTGATCCAGAATAAAAATCCGACTTCTCCAATCATTGAAGGGTAAATTTTTATCCGTATTTCCCGTAGCCCTGCATCCCAAAATAATTTCATCCGAACCGTCCCCATCCAAATCATACGCGAGAAATTTTGTTTTGTTAGCAGCGTTTTCAAACCGTTGCACGATCTTTTTATTCTTGATATCAAAAGCATATAAACCGCGGGGATGAGAAGCTAATCCGGCATGAACAATAAACAGTAGTTCGGGATTAAAATCCCGATGTAAATCATAAATAATAGCTTCAGGTATAATAAAACTTGAATGAGGATAGGGAATATGCATTATAAAATAGCGTCTGAGAATCGTTTTGGTTTGGTTAATATCATAACCGTATAAAAAAAGCGAATCCTTGTGAACCGTAAATACAAAACAATCATCATAACCATCCTGGGTATAATCGCCGAAGAACACCCAAGACGGAATAACTCTTTCATTTAAATTAAACTGATCAATGACCGATCCGTCAAATGTTTCAAATAGAATATAATGCATTCCCAATTGGGGATTATTTTTTACTTCATAAGATTCGGAAAAGCCATCGCCGTTAAAATCCCTGAAGAATTTTTTGTACTTAGATGCCGTTTGTTCTTTATCTATCATCTCACTGTTTAATGGCGTCAGATGTTTATAAAGATACAACGTTAAGAAAACAGAAAGTAATAAAGCCACAACTGCCATAATTGTGGAAAACGAGAATAGACGTGATTTTAAATCCATAGCAACACCAAACAGACGTAAATTTAACGAAATTAGAAAAAAAGATATGACGAATTACCATCCATGGTAAGAGAGTAAACAGATTGCCCGTACTCTATTTTATCCTGAAAAATAAAAATCTATTTTTAATGAATATCGCTCAATAACCTATTGTTTACCAAAGGCAAACGTAATGTATTGAGTGGATTATTTGCTATGGATTTGTTTGAGGTGAAATATGCACATTTTGTAATATAATTTCAAATAATTTTAGAAATGCCGTACAAAAAATATTGAAATATTTCAACGAAAATTTTAGGAAATGTTGAAAAAGATCAACAAAAAATAATAAATATAAAAAGAAGCTAACCTTTATTCTTTGGAAGGAAAATAAAAAAATATATTTATGGCATTCCCCTTTAATTTTGGTTCAAAAATCGAAATAAAAAAATTTGTTCAAAAACATAAAATTTGTAAAAAATTCTAAACAAACTTTCAAAATAGGGCTTATCATTAATTAAATAATAAAAACACTAATAGGCTCAATATTATCGATTAATATCCAAGCCCTTTTAAAAATGGAATGCAAAAGATGTCCCGATTATTACTCGTTGATTTTGTTGCTTTTTGTTTCTCAAAGTAACT
>JALWEA010000626.1 GCA_027039465.1 Calditrichia bacterium
CCATTTCTCTAATTTGGTTAACACGGTTTTTGCCCGATCGTAAAATGCCTGCAAATCTTCATCGGAAGCATCCGCTTTGGCAAATTGGCGAAAATCCGCTTCTTCCAATATGGCAATGTATTCTTCAACCACGTCCGAATCAATATGCCGTTCGGTCAGATGTTTGCGCACATTGGGCGTACTGAAATCCGTTAATTCCAGGTTCAACTTGTCGCGCACAAAGCCCTGCAAGGCCGCGCTTACCGCCTTGAAAAAGCGTTCCTGGTCGCCCGCTTTCAGCGCTTCGTGAGCGGTGCTCAATTGCTTGGCGGCCAATTTGCCTGCTTTCCGGCTGCGGATCAAACGTTCGTCGCTACTCACTCGGGCCTGATAGTCATTAAACAGCACAAAGAGAATAAACAAGACGACGCCCAATCCCATCAATCCCCAAAAGGTTAAGGAACGATAAGGCCGATATCCCTTACGTTGGAAACGGCTAAACTCTTTGATGTAACGAATATCCTGCCCGATCATCTGCACGTATTGCTGGTCGAAATTGCCGCCGCCCACCGGCGTATTGACCGCGGTCGTCGGAGCGCCGGTGATGTGTAATGAAATCGGTTTGCTTTTAAGAGTAACATACTGCTTGGTCTTGGGATTAAAAAAGGTGAAAGACAATGACGGAATGGTGTAATCGCCAGGAATTCTGGGAATTAAAATGTACTCCGCTTTTTTCGTACCGCGAATGGTTTCTCCCAAATTGTCGATTTGCGTATTGATTTTAGGGTCGTATTTTTCAATACCAGGCGGCACCGGAACATCGGGTAAATTGACCATTTTAATATTGCCTTCGCCGCTGATTTTTATGTGTAATGCGATGGCCTCATTGGTTTTGGCCTGATTTTTATCAACGGAAGCCGAAAGCGTGTATTCGCCCACCGCACCGGAGAAGTCGGCGGGTTGT
The DNA here is from genome assembly GCA_027039465.1 of Calditrichia bacterium. Lineage (GTDB taxonomy): Bacteria > Calditrichota > Calditrichia > Calditrichales > Calditrichaceae > Caldithrix. Next base: position 944 of record JALWEA010000626.1, read on the forward strand.
CCCTCTTTTGGTAAATCCATGACTTCAATTTTAACGGGTTTGCTGCTGATCGTTTTCTGAACCACGCTGCCGAAAGGATCTTCGAAAAAACTATCGAAAATACTAGTGGAACGTTTGCGTACCTGCGCTTCGACCACCACGCTGATTGGTTCCAAGGTCAGCTCACCGCTGTGCGTCGGAAACAGAGCCACCTTACGAATCGTAGCCACATTGTAATTCAAGCCGTTTACAATTACGTTCTCAATGGTCGGTTGCGAACGCATTTGAAAATCTTCCACCCAAAAGCCAGGAAAAGAAGGTAACTTTTGGAAGTCATAACCCCGGACATTCACGCGAAAATAAAGGCGGTATTTAACAATAATTTCTTCACCCACATAAGCTTTGCGTTTGGAAACAACGGTTTTCAGATAAATGCTTTGCCCTAAAATATCCTTGCTGGTTGTCCGTCTGGGCGCTTTGGTTTGCGGAGCGGCTTTGGGTTTGCTCGGTTGATCTTTTACGGTGATAACAATGGCATTGCTTTGGTACACTTTGCCTTTGTATTGCACCTTGGCCGGAGGAATGGTTAACCTTCCCTTTTTCTTAGGCTGCAGATAAAAACTGTAAACCTTGGTCGCCGACATACGTCCGTTAATCCATTGAAGATTTGTAGAAGTATTCGGGCCGGATAGTACGTAAAAATTATCGAATTGCGGCGGGACGGGATCAGGCAATGAAGTCGTTTTACCGGAGACTTCAATTGAGTACGAAAAATTCTCGTTAATTCCCACTACATTCTTATTGACATAAGAACGAATGGAAATATCCGCCGCCTGTAACAGAACATTTGAAAACGCGATTAAAAATATAACGACAATGCTTTTATTGATTCGATTCATCTTCATCTTTTTTATTATTGGATTTTCTTGAAATTTGTTCCATCTATTTTCCGGAGCCAAGATTTCGTCTTTTGTTGGACGGGATTGCTTCGTCACTCCGTTCCTACTACTGACTTATGATATGGGTTGTCATTCTAAGCTCCGCTTCAGCGAAACGAAGAATCCCTAACATTATTCATGGCCGTTGCCGCTTTGAATGGGATTGCTTCTCCCGACTTCGTCGGGATCGCAATGACAGCCTTTTACGGATAAAGATTTTCCCCTTTACTCTTAACTCTTACA
>JALWEA010000627.1 GCA_027039465.1 Calditrichia bacterium
ACAATAAAGAGCGTACCTTTCCTGTTCCATTTAATCGCAACCATGTGGAACAAAAACTCTGGCAGCGTTTCAATCAAATTATCGAATACATCGAATTTGAAAAGAGGGAACTGCAAAAACGCAAGCAACTGCTGAGCAAAATCGATTTTTCATTACCGGAAAAACGTCCGCAGCAGGAAATGATGATGAAGGCCGTTCGCGCCGCACTTGCCGAAGGCCAACATCTGATGGCATCCGCGCCGACCGGTACCGGTAAAACGGCCGCCGCCCTTTTTCCCGCCATTCGCTTTGCCGTCGAACACCAAAAGAAAATTTTCTTCGTAACTTCCAAAACCAGCCAGCAGGAAATGGTCTCCCAAACCTTAAAGCCACTCATCGCCCAGGGTTTACCATTAAAAGCCATGCTCATTACCGCTTCGGAAAAGATGTGCTTGAACGGTGTTTATTTTTGTCACGAAGCCTATTGTCCTTTTATCAAGAAATACAAAGAACGCTTGCTGGCGGCCAATGTGTTACCCGATCTTTTGGCCGAGCCCTTTATTCATCCCGAGAGCATTAAAGCCGTCGGGCAAGCGCATCAACTGTGTCCCTTTGAAATTAGCATGGATTTGCTCAATCACACGGATGTGCTGATTGGTGATTACAACTACGTTTTCGATCCGGCGGCTCAACTGCGTCGTTTGTTTGCGGCTAGAGATTTTAAGGATTGGATTCTGATTATCGATGAAGCCCATAATTTGTACGATCGCGGTATGCAGTATTTATCGCCCCAGCTTAGCAAAAAGCAGTTGCAACAAATCGCGGATGAAGTAGGCAAAAAGAAGAGTAAGATTTACCGGGATTTAAGCAAAGCGCTGAGCGCCCTTAACGCCATTTTCGATGATTTATTTCAGGAAGGACGTCTGCACTATGCCGGTCAACAGTATTTTGTTACCCAATTGAATTTGGAAACTTTAGCCGACGCTTTTCAACAATTTGAAGCGGCCTTCATCCGCTATTTGATCCACAAGATTCGAACCCGCAAGTTGATCATTGACGATCCGTTGGAAAATTTTTACTACGCTTTTCGCCGTTTCAGCAAAATCGCCCGCTTTGAAGACCCGGCTTTTGTTACTTATTTTGATGCGCAGGACGGCGGCACTTTACACATTCAGTGCTGCGATCCTTCCCACTACTTAGGTAATATTATCGACAAATTTCACAGCGTTGTTGCCATGTCGGCTACACTTGACCCGATGGATTTTTACGCTTCGGTTTTGGGTTTTCCCGACGAGCGTACGCGCAGGTTGCAATTGGATTCACCGTTTCCGGCCGAACACCGGAAATTAATTATCGTACCCAATGTTTCCACCCGCTACAAAGACCGTATGCGTTCGGCGCCGCAAATTGCGGAAATTATCAAAAATAGCATTGCCATGAAGCCGGGCAATTACCTTGTCTTCTTCCCAAGCTTTAAATATTTGGAATTGGTTAATCTTTTCCTGCAAAATATTCCGGCTGAAAAAATTCTACAAAAGCCAGGCATGAAAGAAGCCCAACGCGACCAAATTCTAAAGCAATTGCGTAACGAATCCGGCAGCCATTTATTATTAGCGGTCATGGGCGGCCTATTCAGCGAAGGCGTGGACTTTAGCGGTAAAATGGCCATTGGCGTAATCATCGTCGGGCCGGCATTACCTCAGCTTAATTATTCAAGAGAATTACTGCGTGCCTATTACGATCAGTACAATGGTCAGGGCATGGAATATGCTTACATTTACCCTGGCATGAATAAGGTCATTCAATCCGTCGGCCGATTGATTCGATCGGCAACGGATCGCGGAATCGTGATTTTGATCGGAGAACGTTTCGCCGATGAAGCGTATAATATTTTGCTGCCGGAGTATTGGTTCCAAAAGCACGGCGATGTTGAAATCACGACGAATTATGTGAAAGCCATTAAAGATTTTTGGCAGAGGTTTGACAAGAAAGAATCCAAATGATTTTTTCCGTTTGGCTTTGGCCTGAGGCGCAATAATAATCCAAAAAAATTTTGATTTTTCGATAACATCGATTAAAATAATATTAGAAAATCACAGGAGGCATTGTTATGAAA
>JALWEA010000628.1 GCA_027039465.1 Calditrichia bacterium
CAAACGCATGGTAAATTAAACTCTTGGACATGGTCGCTTCCTTTTTTTATTCTACTAAAAATATATTTTAAGCTACCATGTCCTTTTATTTTTTTCAAGTCATGTACTCAAAAACCGGAAGAGCCTTCAAAAAGCGGAAGCCCGTAAAACTACCCGAATTTCTAAACGGCTTGGAAAATACGAAAAAAGGACGCGCTCTTGATGATCCGTTCAAACATTTACCGGTGCTGACGGAAGTGGAAAACCAGCACAAATTTATTGTACGCATGAGCGATTTGGATGTTAACAATCATGTCAATAGCGGCCATTATATCGACTGGGCTTTAGAGGCCGTGCCCAAAGTCATTCATGACAAATATTGGGTACACGATTTACAGGCCAATTATCGGGCGGAAGCCTTGTACGGCGATCGCATTATCTCTCAAATTCAGGCTTTTCGCAAAGAAGACGGATTTGAGATTTATCATCGTGTGATGCGGGAAAAAGATGATAAAGAGCTTTTTCGTGCCGTCAGCAAATGGAAGCCTTATCAGAGTTGATTTCCTGTGAAAAAGAAAGTAAATTAAAAAACTTTTCTTGCGAGGATGGCGGAATTGGCAGACGCGCCAGACTTAGGATCTGGTGCCCGCAAGGGCGTGGGGGTTCAAGTCCCCCTTCTCGCACTTTTTAAAAATATCACCCATTCAATTAAAATCATGGCCTCCCGTTTTCAATTTATTAAGCAATATCCTTAAACTTCTGCCATTGAGAGCGCGATGAATTGTTCATGAATTAAATGCACGGTTTTTTCAATATCCGCTTCATCGATAATGAACATCATACTGATTTGTTTGTTGAACTGTGAAATCAATTCAATCCGAATACCCTGTTCATGCAATAAGCGAATTATTTGCCAAGTCAATTGAGGATCACCTTTCATGCGTTCACCAACCACACTGACAACTACCTTATTTGGTTCAAGCTCCACATGACCGAATGTTTCCAATTCTTTGATGAACTCGGTCGATCCTCCATTGCTCTGAATAGTGACAGATAACTTTGTGGCCGCTTTATTCACAGCATAGACCTTTTTACCGTGCTTAGTAAGAATTTCAAAAATTTCTTCAATTAATTTCGGAGAAAGTAAAAGTTTGGATGATTCCACCGTAACCAACGAAATGCCTTCTTTGTAAGCAATGGAACGGATGGCTTGCGGCGCTTTATCCTGATAATCGGGCAAAATAAGCGTTCCTTTTTCCTCGGGACGGAGCGAATTAAGCACGCGCACCGGAATGCCATGCGTAACCGCGGGTTGAATGGTCGCCGGATGTAAAACCCGCGCTCCGAAATAGGCTAATTCGCACGCTTCGTCAAAGGTCATGAACGTAAGCGGCCTGGCTTGAGGAATAATGGTCGGATCCGCGCTCAAAATGCCATCCACATCCGACCAGATTTGAATCTCATCGGCTTGTAATACGGCGCCTAAAATCGAAGCCGTGTAATCGGAGCCGTCTCTCCCCAAAGTAGCCGGTGCACCTTCCACCGTTGTGGCTAAAAAGCCTTGCGTTACAACCAATTGATTCTTTTTTAAATAGGGCACGTAGTACAGATGAGCCAAGGATTTGATCTTATCCAATTCCGGCACGATTTCGCCTTGCAGATATGATATTTGCATTACCGGCCTAACATCCACGCAAACGCTTTGGTTACCCAAATACCGCAAATAGGCATCAAAAATATGCGAGGAAAGTAATTCTCCGATGCCGACCAAACCATTGTAAACTTCCGAACTTTCCACTTTAATCGCTTCGGTTACTTTTAAAAAGGTTTGCAACTTACGAAATTCGGAATCAAGATAATTATTCAATTGTTCGAGAATTACGCCGGAAGGAATGAGCGCTTTTGCCATGGCACGATGGCGATGAACCAATTCGTCGGCAATTTGAGAGGCCCTCTCCTTTTCACCGGCCAAAGTCATCCGATGTGCTAAGATTAGCTGATCGGTAACACCCCCTAAAGCCGACAGAACAACCAAAGGTTGCTGTGTAATTTTGGATTCCACAATTTTAGCCACGCGCTTCATGGCGCTGACATCTTTAATGGAACTCCCCCCGAATTTCATGATGATCATTGCAACGCTCTCCTAAGCATTTAATCAATTCCGTTTAAAAATTCTTTGATCATGGGGTTTAACTGATCGTACTCGATTAAAAAGGCGTCATGACCGTTAACGGAACGGATTTCCCGATACGTTCCCTGGGGTACCATTTTGGCAATTTCTTTCTGTTCATTAACCGGATAAAGAAGATCGCTATCAATCCCGATCGAAAGGGTTTTGGCTTTAATCGAATGCAATGCTGCTTCCATGCCACCGCGACCTTTTCCCACATCATGCCCGTCCATGGCTTTGGTTAAGGTGATCATGCTATTGGCATCAAAACGTTTGACCAGCTTATTGCCTTGATAGGACAAGTAACTTTCCACTCGGAAGAAATCGTCGCGCGCATCATCCTGAAGCAGGCGGCCGAATCGTTCTTGAAACGAGGGGTGGGTTCGGTACGAAATCATGGCAATTTGCCGCGCCAAAGACAACCCTTTCTCGGGCTGTTTGGTGTAATAGCCATTATTCCAGTCAGGATCCGTTGTAATTGCCTGACGGGCCAAATGGTTAAAACCGATGGCCCAGGCGGAATGTGCGGCCGGTGCTGCAATCGGAATAATCGAACGCACCAACTGAGGAAATAAAATGCCCCATTCCAGAGTCATCATACCACCAAGTGAACCGCCGATTACGGCTGTCAGCCGCTTAATGCCTAAATAATCAACTAGGGCTTTTTGCGCACGCACCATATCACGCACGGTAATCGGAGGAAATTCCGGGCCGAATGCTTTACCGGTTCGGGATTGCTGTGAAGATGGGCCGGTCGTGCCGTAGCAACTGCCTAAAATATTGGGACAAACCACAAAATAACGATCGGTGTCCAATGCTTTACCCGGCCCGATTAAGCCGTCCCACCAGCCGGGTTGCTGCGGTTTTTTGTGAGCGTAAAACGGGATTTTTTGCAAAATTTCATCGCTGAGCTCTGTAAATCCCGCGGCATGGGCATCACCGGTTAAGGCATGACAAATTAAGATCGCATTGTCGCCGGCCGTATTAAGCCGGCCATAAGTTTCGTAAGCCACGTTAACCGTTGGTAAGGAATGTCCGCTATCAAGAACAAACGGATTTGTTTCGCTAAAAAGTCGGACTATTTGCGTTTTGCTTTTTAACATTCGAACCTTTCTTTTTTTCTCATTCCGGATAATACGCTTGTTTTAATAAATTAAAGACCATTTAACAATTAGCCAAAGCCTGATCAAAATCCGCTTTAATATCTTCAATATGTTCCAAACCGACGGAAACGCGAATCATGTCCGGCAGAACACCCGCCGTTTTTTGCTCTTCTTCGCTTAACTGTTGGTGTGTTGTGGAAGCGGGATGAATGACCAATGTTTTGGCATCACCCACATTGGCCAACAGACTGGCCAATTTCACATTATTGACGAACGTTTTTCCGGCAGCGCTGCCTCCTTTTACCCCAAAAGCCAGCATGGAACCGAACATTCCGGGACGTAAATATTTTTTTGCCAGTTCGTGGGTGGGATGGGAGGATAATCCAGGATACCAGACCCAACTCACTTTCGGATGTTGCTCCAACCACTGCGCTAATTCTTGGGCATTTTGGCAATGCCGCTCAATGCGCAGAGAAAGCGTTTCCAGTCCCTGCAGCAATAAAAAGGCATTAAACGGACTTAACGCGGGGCCAAAATCGCGCAAAGCTTCTACACGGGCACGAATAATAAAAGCAATATTTCCGGTAGGACTGTCAAAACCGAATTGTTGCCAAAACTTCAATCCGTGGTAACCGGGATTCGGTTCGGTAAAAATCGGGAAGTTTCCGTTTCCCCAATCAAACTTGCCGCTATCCACAATGATTCCGCCAATCGAGGTGCCATGTCCGCCAATCCATTTGGTAGCAGAGGCGGTCACAATATCCGCGCCCCATTCGATGGGACGCACCAAATATCCCCCGGCGCCAAAGGTATTGTCCACAATAAGCGGAATGCCATGCCGATGCGCCAATTCGGCCAAGGCTTCAAAATCGGCCACATTTAAACGCGGATTGCTAATGCTTTCAATATAAATGGCTTTTGTTTTGGAATCGATCAGCTTTTCAAAATCTTCGATACGGCCGGTAGTGCAAAAACGCACATCAATTCCGAGTCGTGGCAAAGCAACCTTAAACTGATTAAACGTACCTCCGTACAAATAGCTGGTAGCAACAATATTTTCACCGGCTTGTGCAATGGTGGCCACGGCTAAAAATTGAGCGGCCTGACCGGAGGCTGTGGCCAAAGCACCAATACCCCCTTCCAATGCAGCCATGCGCTTCTCAAACACATCCGTTGTCGGGTTTTGAATGCGTGTGTAGATGTTGCCGAATTCCTTAAGATCGAACAAAGCCGCCGCATGATCGGCATCGTTAAAAAGATACGACGTGGTTTGGTAAATGGGCACCGCCCGAGCGTGCGTTTCCTTATCCGGCACCTGACCGGCATGTAACTGCAATGTCTCGAAGCGATAATTCGGGTTGGATGAATTGGCCATTGTTTATTCTCCTTTCTTTATCGGATAGCCGATAAATTTAATTTTATCACTGACTTTGTAAACTAAAAAAGCCTCTCCGGGATCTGATCCTGAAGAGGCTTCAATAAGGTTTATTGAATCCGCTTCTTATCTTTCCCCGAGCTTGGGGCAGGAATTAGCACCTTTTCTCCCGGATTAGGAGAATGGTTGCTAAGGCTTCACAGGGCCTGTTCCCTCCACCTTTCTGGATAAGAAGTGATGAACTTCTCTATTTCAAAGACGCATGCGCTGTTTGAGAATCTGACTGATTGCTATCAGTCAGATTACGTAATACGTGGGGACTGATAGCTATCAGTCCCCCGTTTGGTTGGCAAATATAGGTTTTCCAGGAACGCTTGTCAAATAAATTTACAAATCTTCGTATTTTATTTAATCAAATCAATCCCTGAGCCGCCATTAACTCGGCATTTAAAATTGCGCCGCCGGCCGCCCCGCGAATGGTATTGTGTGACAGAACGGTAAATTTGTAATCCAAAATCGCACAGGGCCGCAAACGGCCGACACTAACCGCCATACCTTTCTCAAGATCGCGTTGCAAACGAGGTTGAGGCAGTTTCGGATCTTCAAAATAATGGATCGGTTGCTTGGGCGCCGAGGGCAAATTCCATTCCTGAGGCAAGGCCCTAAAATTGCGCCAGACTTCTATAATCTCCTCCGCCGTGGCTTTTTGTCTCAGTTTAACCGACACACTTTCCAGATGCCCTTCCAAAACCGGTACGCGGTTACAACTGGCGCTGATGACCAGCGGCGCTTCCGTAAATTGTTGCCCGTCCCACTGCCCTAACAATTTCTTCGGTTCCCGTTCCATCTTTTCTTCCTCGCCAGAGATGTACGGAATAACATTGTCCAATGCATCCAGTGATGACACGCCGGGATAGCCCGCGCCGGAAAGAGCCTGCATGGTAACCACATGAATTTTCTCAATCCCGAAAGCATCCATTAAAGGTTTTAGAGCCATCACCATTCCCGTCGTTGAGCAGTTAGGATTGGTTACTATTTTACCGCCGCCAAATGATTGTTTCTCAAGCGCGGCCAAATGATCCGGATTCACTTCCGGAATAAGCAAAGGCACTTGCGGATGGAAACGATGATTCCGTGCATTGGAAATAACCACTTTCCCCTGCCGGGCAAATCGCTGTTCCGTTTCTTGCGCCACCTTGGCATCCAAAGCCGAAAATAAAACACTTACCTGCAATTCCGAATCGGTATCCCGTACCGTTAGCCTGGCAACAGAATCCGGTAAGGGCGTATTTTGAATCCAGTTTACAACTTCACCGTAAGGCTTGCCCGCGGAACGATGGGAAGCGGCCAAAACCACAATTTCGAACCACGGATGATTACTAAGCAATTGAACAAATTTTTGTCCGACGCTTCCTGTGACACCCAAAATGCCCACCGGAATCTTTTCTTTAATCTGCAATGGTTTTGCCATTTTACTAATCCGTATTTTGTTCACAATTGCGGGAATATAATAAAAGACTGCATAAAAATACATTTTTTCTTTTGGGAAACATTAAAATCCCTTTTTGCGTAAATTGGATGTTTGAACTAAATGGAATGTTTAATAGAAATTTTTCATTATCCAAAGCAGGAGGTTCACATGAAACGCTTATCTGTTCTCATTTTCGTACTTTTGTTTAGCTGGCAACTGGCACTGGCCGATGAGGGGATGTGGCTACTCAACCAGCTAAATCAATTACACTTGCAGCAAAAGGGTCTGCAAATCGCCCCAAACGACATTTACACACCCGGACAAATCGGGCTGGCAAGCGCGGTGGTCAATCTTGGCG
>JALWEA010000629.1 GCA_027039465.1 Calditrichia bacterium
ATTTAACGTCGTGCAACCAAAAACATCGATTGTTTCTTTATTTGTTAGGGAAATGCTTCGCCCCTACAGGTGTCGGCAGAATCACTCGGGAACCGGACGCGGGCAAAGGCAACCGGTTGTCGAGTAGAGACCGCGAAAGCGGGATCGTATCGAGACACGGTTGCAGTGCCAGTTCCCAGTTCCTAATTCCTAACTTCCCCTTCAACCCTTAACTTTTAACTCTTAACCCTCAATCCCCGGTCTCATTCATATCCCCATTCCTGAAATCCGCAAAATACGAAGGTCGCAGGTACCAAAAACTCAAGCTCATGGCCAAGGTTACCGGCAGGATAAAGGCAAATACCAACAAATTGTCCTGATCGAAGATCGAGGGCAGCAAAAGTTTTAATGAAATGAGCAAAACGGCACCGAAAATTTGCAAATACCATAACCAGCGCAACGCCTTAAATGCCCAGGGCTTTTGCCAGGCCAAAATGATCCCGAAAAGGGCGATTAACAGGGTTAAGGGATTGGTCAATATAATATTTTCATTGTGAAAGGTAACTTCGTGGTCGGTGAAAAACATGGTAAAAAAGAGAATAAGTCCGGGAATTCCAAACACAAGGCCTAAAATAAAATTGTACAAACTGAACAAAAGCTGAAACCAGCGAAAGGGCTTTTTGACCTGAAGCCAAACCGTAAGTAAGATCACCAAGCCTAAAATAAGTGAAATTAAAAAAGCGCCGATTTCATGTTTGGGTACGGTTTGCGGTACCGGAGGTCGGTGAGCATCGTACCAAATGCGGTATTTGACCGATAAAGGGTGGCACAAACCCAACGAATCCGTATAAGTCATTGCGTGCACATCGCGTTCCAGTTCGTCCGGTAAAAACATTTCATCCCATTTGGTGATCGGCTTGTCAATGGTATCATTCATTAAAAACATGAGCAACATTTCCAACACCGGATTGCGTGCCACGTATCGGCGGGTGTGCTGGCGCAAGGTCATGCGACCGGGCACATTCATCACCTTGTGAAATTGACCGTCCAAGGCCATGTCGATTAAGTCGCGCAAACGGGTAGAGCAGTTGTCAAAGTAATGATGGTAGAGGTAGTTGCAATGCGCCGGTTCAACGTACCACTCCAATTTTTTGGCCAATTTCAAACGATTTTTTAAGGGAATATCCAACGTGGTCAATCGAATATCGCGGTTCTCACTCCGATAATAATTAAAGTAAGAAGCAACGGAAGCCCGGCCCACGGAAAATATCAGACGGCCCATCACAAAATGAACAAGCATATCTTCGTCAAAGGAATACAAACCGAAATTGTAAATGGCCGAAACGTTAAGCACGGTGTCTTCAATAATAAGAGCCGTATGGCCCCAGTAGGAAGGAATGTCGTCCCCCGGGCCGAAAGTGGCCAAAATAAATTGCAGATGTTCCGCTTTGCTTAACCCGCGGCCCCATGGCATTTCAGAAGCAAAAAGGGCAGGGCTCAAAATCAGTATTAATAAGAAAGAAATGAATAATCGGCGCATTGGTCAATCCGTCCTTAAATTAAAATAATGCCGAAAGTTACGGTAAGATAAAATCGGTTTCAAATGCTTTTTGGAAATCGGATTGAACGATCTGCTTGAATTATCGTTGTATAAAATTATTGGCGAGTCAACATTTCTCTTAACCCTTAACTCTTCACCCTTAACCCTTAACATTTATCCTCGAATTCCAAATTTAATTTGGATGATTCGGAATTTTTTAGCAATTTTCCGCTTTTAAAATAAAAATATCAGAGCTCTGAGGAATGGGCTGTCATTGCAAGGCCGGGAACCATGGCTGGGCCACGGATTATTAAGGCAGTGTCATGTATTGATTGGGAACTGGGAACTGTTGCGGCAACCGCGTCCGTCCCTCGATACGATTCTGCCTTTTATCTTGTGATGTTCGAAGTAAGGGCGAAGCATTTCCGTCAAAACGCTTCAGACTCAAAAAATTTAACGTTGTACAACCAAAAACACCGATTATTTTTTTATTTGTTAGGGAAATGCTTCGCCCCTACAAGTGTCGGCAGAATCACTCGGGAACCGGGCGCTGTATCAGTTCCAAATTCC